>NZ_SMKB01000137.1:0-19372 GCF_004348575.1 Actinomadura sp. 7K534 | reverse complement strand
AGGTGTTCGTGGGCGCGGGTTATGAGGGCGCGGGCGGCGGGGCTGCGGGGGCCCTCGGTTCGCCAGGCGAGTGCTATCCGTCCGGTCAGCCGGGGGCGGACGATCGGCATCGCGTGCAGGCCGTCCGGCAAAGCGCGGGCGGCGGACTCGGGTAGGACGGCGACGCCGAGCCCGTGCGCGGCCAGTTGCGCCAGGACGGGCGGTTCGCCGGCCTCGAACGCGATGCGCGGGGTGAGGCCGGCGGCCGCGCACGCCTCGTCGAGGACGGCCCGCAGCCCGGTGCCCTTCGGCAGGCTGATCAGGTCCTCCTCGGCGAGGGCCTGCAGCCGGAGGCTGGACCGCCGCGCCAGCGCGTGGTCGCGGGCGACGGCGGCGAAGAGGTGCTGCTCCAGGACGATCTGGGTCGTGACGCCCTCCGGCGCTTCGGAGCCGAGGCTGAGGAACGCGAGGTCGACCCGCCCCTCCCGCAGCGCGTCGGCCAGCGTCACGGCGTCATGCTGCAGGACGGTGATCTCCACGTTCGGATGGTCGCGGTGGAAGTCGGCGAGCATCCCCGGAAGGTCAAGGGACTGGATCCAGTCGATCGTGCCGATCGTGACGTGCCCGCGCAGCAGCCCCGTCAGCTCGTCCACCGACCGCCGCGCGCCTTCGACGGCCGCGAGCGCGGCCCGCGCGTACGGGAGGACGGCCTCGCCGGCCTCGGTCAGCCGGACGGTCCGTCCGGACCGGTCGAACAGCGGCTGCCCCAGCTCGCGTTCCAGTTGCCGGATCTGCGCGCTCACGCCCGGCTGGGCGACGTGCAGCCGGGCCGCCGCCTTCGTGAAACCGGCCTCCTCCGTCACCGCCACGAAGTACTCGAACTGGCGCAGCTCCATAACCAGCAATGCTAACAGGGCGGTTGTCCAGCGCTACTGCTTCTGCATCGCCCGGGATGCGACAAAGGATTCCTTTGGTCTTTCTTGAGTGCATCGCTGCTGTTCAGAGGACTGATCTCGGCCTGCGCGGTGATTACCTCACCAGCGGGAGGTCGGGTGAACGGACGGCGCACATGGTCCATACGGGTGCGTATGACCGCAACTACCGGGACGGTCGCCGCCGTCGTCTCCGTCATCGTGTGCGCGCTGATCCTCGTCGGGCTCCGCGCCCACACGGCGGAGTCCGTCCGGGGCAAGGCCGTCTCCTCGGCGCTGCAGGTCGCGTACGAGGCCGACCGGGAACTGGTGCGGGGCAGGCTCAATGCGCCGAAGGACGTCCGACTGCAACTCGTGAACGACGCGGGCCAGGTGGTCGCCGGCACGGAGGGAGCCCTGGCCGGGCCGCCGATGGCGAACTTCCAGCCGCCGGCGACCAGCATCTACGCGACGCGTGAACGCTGCCCGCCCGCCGGCCTCAAGGGCTGCCAGCGGGTGATCGCGCTACGCGTGTACAACGAGACCGGAGACCGGTTCGTCTACGCGGCGACGCCCATCGTCCCCTGGTACGTCAGCCCCGGTCACCTGATGCTCCTGGTCTGCGCGGCGCTCCTGGTGACCATGATCGCGTGCCTGCGGGCCTGGGGGACGACCGACCAGGTCCTCGCGCGGGTGGACGCGATCCGCGCCGAGCTGGCGGAGATCACCGCGAGCAAGTCGGGCCGCCGCGTGACGGTGCCGCCGTACCAGGACGAGATCCGCTGGCTCGCCCAGGCCGCGAACGAGACCCTCGACCGCCTCGACAGCGCCCTGGAGCGGCAGCGCAGCTTCACCTCGGACGCGTCCCACGATCTGCGCAGCCCGATCACCGGCGCCCGCGCTCAGCTGGAGGAGGCGCTGCTGTTCCCGGACGAGGTCGACTGGCCGCAGACCGCGCGGAACGTCCTGCACAGCCTCGACCGGTTGCAGGCCATCGTGACCGACCTGCTGCAGCTGGCCCGCCTGGACGCCGGCGACGCGTGGCAGCGCCCCGAGACGATCGACCTCGGCGCCGTCGTCACCATCGAGGTGGCGCGGGCCGAGCGCACGAAGGCGATCCACACGCACCTCCAGGAGGGGGTGACGGTGCGCGGCGACCGGCTCCGGCTCGTCCGGCTGCTGACGAACCTGCTGGACAACGCCGAGCGCCACGCCGAGTCGCGCGTCGACATCACCGTGCGCGACGAGGACGGGTACGGCGTCCTGGAGGTCCAGGACGACGGCGCGGGCGTCGCCGAGGAGGACCGGGAGGTCGTCTTCCAGCGGTTCGCCCGCCTGGAGGCCGGCAAGGCCCGCGACGCGGCCGGGACCGGCCTCGGCCTCCCGATCGCCCGCGAGATCGCCAGGCTGCACGGCGGGACGCTGACCATCGAGGACAGCGACCGGGGCGCCCGATTCGTCCTGCGGATCCCGCGCTCGCCCGGCTCCGCCGACAGGCGCGCCACGGGGAACGGATCGTAGTCGTTAGGCATTGAACTACGGGTCGGTGGTGTGGCAGCCTGCCATCACCTGGACCGCCGGACGAGGAGTGGCCGTGGCCGTCGACGCCTGGCATCGCATCTACGAGGCCCTCGACGAGGAACACGACTACGCCGTCGACGAGATCGACGGGCGCCTCCCGGAAGGGCTGGCGGGGACGCTCTACCGCAACGGCCCCGGCCGGTGGCAGGTCGGCGAGAGCCTCCTCGACCACATCTTCGACGGCGACGGAATGCTGTCGATGTTCACGTTCCCCGGCGACGGCACGATCCGCTACCGCAACCGGTACGTCCGCACCAGGCACTACCGGTACGGGCAGCGCAAGGGCCGTGTCGGGCTGCGCGGGCTGGGGACGCAGCGTCCCGGCGGGCGGCTCGCCAACATGTTCCGCCCGCCCGCCAACGTCGCCAACACCGGCGTGGTCCTGCACGGCGGGCAGCTGCTGGCGCTCTGGGAGGGCGGACGCCCGTTCCGCCTCGACCCCGACAGCTTGGAGACGCTGGGGGAGCACTCGTTCGGCGGCCGGCTGAAGGCGATGGCGGCGTTCTCGGCGCATCCGTCCCGCTGCCCGGAGACCGGTGAGCTGTTCAACTTCGGGATGGACTTCACGCGCGTCCGCAGCCTGCGCTGCTACCGGGTGGACGCCGGCGGGGCGCTGCACCACATGCCGCGCGTCTCCCTCCCGTACACGCCGTGGAACCACGACTTCGCGCTCACGCGCCGCTACCTCGTCTTCGTCGTCAACCCGGTCATCCCGAAGGCCGCGCCGATCCTGCTGGGCAGCGGGTCGATCGCCGACGGTCTCACCTACGAGCCGCACCGGCCGACGTGCTTCACCCTCGTCCCGCGCGACGGCGGCAAGGCGCGGGTCATCGAGCACGAGGCGCTGCTCGGGTTCCACTTCGTCAACGCGTTCGAGGACGGCGACGACGTCGTCGTCGAGTTCGTTCGCTTCGCCGACTGGAACCAGGTTGCGACACGGTTCCGCGACTTCCGGACGAGTGACTTCCCCTGGGGCAACGCCCTGATGCGCTACCGCGTCACCCCGTCCGGGAAGGTCGAGGGGCAGGAGGTGTGCGCGCTGCCGATGGAGCTGCCGCACGCCGACGTCCGCCAGGCGGGCCGCCCGCATCGCTACACCTACTTCGCCGGACGGACGGAGCAGAGCACCGGCATCCACGCCTACGACCACGAGAAGGACAGGCGCACCGTCCACGAACTACCGCCAGGCCACGGCTTCGGCGAACCGGTCTTCGTGCCGCGCGAGCCGGGTGCCGCAGAGGGCGACGGGTGGCTGCTGGCCCTCGCCTACGACCCGGAGGCGCACCGCTCCCGCCTGCTCATCCTGGACGCCCGCGACGTAGAAGCCGACCCCATCGCCGTGGCCCACCTGCGCCACCACATCCCCATGGGCTTCCACGGCTCCTTCACCGACCGCATCGCCGCCCCGCCTCGCCCATAAATTCCTGAATTGTGGGGATTGGCGAGGGTTACTTGGTGGTGTATTCCGAACCGAGACACTGTCCGGGTGCTCTGTCCCGGCCGCGCCCGCGTCTTTGAAGTGTGAGTAAGAAACGCAGTAAAGATCACTTCAATCGGCGGAAGAGTGCTACATGACACCGGTCGTCCTGGTGGAGATCGCGGAGAGCGGAGCCGATGCCGCCCGCCTCGACCTGCTCGGCAGGCGCCTGCTGAGAGACCTGCGGGACCTCGGTCTCGACGCCGAGCGGCCCGCCGTCCAGCCGCCGCCGGGAGCGAAATCGGGGACGTCGGTGGCCGTCGCGAGCCTGCTCGTCGGGCTTGCCGGGACGCCGGCGCTGGTGGCCCTGGTCAACGGGTTGTTCGGCTGGCTCGGGCCGCGCAGGGGAAATGTCAAGATCAGTTGCGGGGACAGGTCGATCGAACTGTCCGCCGCGACTCCGGCGGAGGGGCAGCGACTGTTCGAATGGCTCCAGGCATGCGAGCGGGAAACTCCGGAAATGAACGAGGGAAGGCCAGGCGCGTAGCGCTCCTCGTGGCCGCCGACCGGTACGAGTCCGCGGATCTGGGATCGCTGTACGCGCCCGCCCACGACGTCGACGCGCTGGCCTCCGCACTCGCGGAACCGCATATCGGCGGCTTCGAGGTGCAGCGCGTCTTCAACCGGCCGGTCCACGAGGTCAACCTCGCGATCGAGGACTTCTTCTGTGACAAGGGCCCCGACGACGTCCTGCTGCTGTACGTCTCCTGCCACGGGGTCAAGGACGACGCCGGCCATCTGTACTTCGCGACCACCAACACGCGGGTGACGAGGCTCGGCGCGACCGGGATCGCCTCGACCTTCGTGCGGGACCGGATGTCGCAGAGCAGGTCCCGCAACATCATTCTTCTCCTGGACTGCTGCTACAGCGGCGCGTTCGTCGAGGGAATGGTCAGGCGCGGGGACGGCGGCGTGGGCATCAACGAGCGGCTGAGCGGGTCCGGTAGGGCGATCCTGTCGTCGTCCTCGGCGCTGGAGTACGCGTTCGAGCTGGACGAGCGCCACATGACCAAGGAGATCTCGCTCGCCGGCACGGGACAGCGGCGCGAGGGCCGCCCCTCGATCTTCACCGAGGCGCTCGTCAACGGGCTCACCACCGGGGAGGCGGACCAGAACCAGGACGGCCGGATCTCCGTGGATGAGCTGTACGACTACGCGTACTCGAAGGTCACCGAAGCGAACCCCAACCAGACGCCCACCAAGTTCTCGGACGTGAGCGGCGAACTGATCGTGGCCTGGAGCCCCGCCACGGCGAAGCCGCCATCGCTCCCGGACGAGGTCGTCGCGGCCACGAAGAACCCGCTCGGACGCGTACGGGCCGTGGCCGTCGACGCACTCAAGGAACTCGCGCTCGCGGGGGACGCGGTGGGGCGCCTCGCGTACGAACAACTGAAGGAACTGCTCGACGACGACAGTCGCACCGTGATCGCCAAGGCGAGGCAGGCGATCGCGGAGATCGACCGCGCTGAGCCGGGCGCCCATGCGTCGGTCCCGGTCTGGCCGACTCCCGCTCAGCGGGTGGCCGTCCCGCCGCCACGGCCATCACTCGGGTCCGCACCCCTGCCGCCGGGAGATCCCGCGCCCGTGCCGCCGCCCCTGAATCCGCTCTCCGCCATGCCCTGGCCCAGCGCACCGGCATCCCCGGAAAGACCGTTCTCCGAGGGCCCGGTACCGCCGCCCTGGCACCCCGCCGCCGGGGCGCCGCGCGGGCCCCAGGACGAGCCCCTTCGCGGCGGTTCGGTACTGGCCTACTTCCTGCCGTTCTTCACCAGCCTGCTGCTCCTGTTCAGCCGCAGCCGGAACGTCAAGTACCACGCGATCCACAGTGCGCTCACCGACGCGCTGACGACCGGTTACATCATCGCGGCGAGCATCCCGCTACTGGTGTACAGCGGCATCAGGTACGGCTCAGAAGAGATCCCTCAAGGAGACGTGCCCTTCAACGCCTACATGGTGGGGTGGTTCGTCGTCCCGCTCGCCCTGCGCGCCTACTGCCTGTACCAGATCACCAGGAGGGGCACGGCCCGGCTCAAGCTCATCGGAACGCTGGCGCAGCGCCTCGCCTACGGCGGTCCCGTGCACACGAGCCGTCGCTCCTAAGAGGTCGCCCGGGAACGGCCGTCGTAGGCGCCAGACGCACCAAGGTTTCAGGAGGGAGGTCAGCGGACGCCGCGGGGGCGGAATTGGATGCTGATTCGGGGGCCGGTCACGCGGGTGCTCTTCGGGATCGCGTGCTCCCAGGTGCGCTGGCAGCTTCCGCCCATCACGATCAGGTCGCCGTGCCCCAGTTCGTGACGGATCGTCCGGCCGCCGTCGCGGGGTCGCAGCAGCAAACTCCTCGGCGTCCCGACCGACAGGATCGCGACCATCGTGTCCTCCGTGGACCCGCGCCCGATCCGGTCGCCGTGCCAGGCGACGCTGTCGCGGCCGTCCCGGTACAGGCAGAGGCCCGCCGTCCGGAATGGCTCTCCGAGTTCGGCGGCGTAGTGGCTGTTCAGCGCTGCTTTCGCGTCGTCCAGGACGGGGTCGGGCAGCGCGTCGTCCTCGTCGTAGAACGAAAGAAGGCGCGGGACGTCCACGACCCGGTCGTACATGCGGCGGCGTTCCGCGCGCCACGGGACGGACGATTCCAGCCGCTCGAACAGCGCGTCCGCTCCCGGAATCCAACCGGGCAGGACGTCCACCCAGGCGCCGCGGGCCAGCCTTGTCCGCCGCGCGGAACTCAGCGGGCGCGGACCGCGCTCCTCCGTGTCTTCGTCCAGCAGCGACCCTTGGAACATGCCACCACTCTAGCCCTGCAGTCAAACAAATGTTCGATCAAGGGTCGTCCGACCTGCGCATTGAGCCTAGGCCGGCCGTTGCTCGCAGAGCAGGAGGATCGCGAGCCGGTAGGCGGCCTCAGCGTCACCGCCCTCGGCGGCCTTCAGCAGATCGACACCGTGGGCACCGATCATGCTCCGGTATTGCCTCACGACCAGTGGTTCGGGAGGCAACCGCGTCAGCGAGTCCAACCACTGCTGAAGATCGGCGTCGTCCAAGAGAACGTCGTAGTCGAGACCGACGTACTCGGAAACGCCGTAAGCGGTGAAGTCCGGCGTCCAGGCGCCGTTGTCCGGCGAGGCGAGGTCGTCCGGGCGCCATCTGCTGGCCGCGGACCAGGCGCCGTAGTGGTCGCGCGGCGTCTCCTCGACGCCCGCCGTGGTCGGGACCGGCTCTGCCGGTTCCGGTACGGGCGCCTGCAGCGGTGGTGGAGCGGGCGGCGACCCGGCTCGCGCGGCACGGTATCGATCGTGCCAGGCGGGCAGGGTGGCGGTTCCAGGGTCGTCCAGGCACGCCCCGCTCGTCCGCGCGTACTCCTGGCAGGCCAGCACGTAGGTGGCCACCCAGCCCCAGGCCGGCAGGTGTTTGCGGCGTCGGCCGAGGTGGTCGCTGAGCGCGGTCACCGACAGCGTCTGCAGCCTTGAGCGCTCATGCCTGTGGCGGTGCATCACCTGCGTTGAACTGGCCACCAGGTCCCGCAGGCTGGGCGAGCCGCACTCCTCGCGCAGCAGGACGAGCCAGCCGATGAACTCGTCGAGCGTCGCGGTGGCGGGAAGTGACTCGTCGGTCATATCTGGCCTAACTGATCTTCATTTACCGATCATGAAACACGCCGTAAATAGTCTCATTCTTGAGTAGGGGGAGGTGTCTAGGAGAGTGTCCCGGATTGTTCCGCTTCGCACCGACAGTTGGTGAACCTCCTGGTGGGAGGGAAATAGCGGATGGATCGGAACGGCTCGGCACGGCTTGGAGCGCGGTCTGAGAACTTTTCACGAATACCCACCAGTAGCTCATTCGGGCCGCCTTCGCACGGTCCAATTTGAGGGCCGAGATAGCCGGTTGTCCGATATGGCTCGTTCGGGGCAGGCAGGAACGCGCACCGTATCGTTCCGTTCTCTTCCGATGGCCGGTTCGAGCTGCGAGCGCTCCCAGCGCGGTGGCGTACTGGTCGCTTCCCGAACATCTTCCACCTATTGGAAACGGCCATCTATGTCGACGATCACACTTGCCGAGGCGGTGAGCGGGCGCCCGTGGCGGCCCGGCCGGCGCCTCCGGCCCGAGCCCGGCCTACAGACACCGCGCAGCGACGACGAGCACCTGGCATTCCTGTTGGTGGCGACCTGGTCCCTGCGCACGGGCCGGCGACTGCGCCACGCACCGCCCGAACAGCTCACCGAGACCGAGCTGCTGGATTTCTGGAGCGATCCGGAGTACGTCCGCTCGCCCGCCGTCTCGCCGGCCGCCCGGCCCGTCGGCGCGGCCGGAGACCTGACCGCCTGTACGGCCGCGTCCGACGCGAGGGGAGGACGGCCATGATGGAGGTCGACCCCACCGCGGCGGTCACCTCGTCCCGGAAGGCGCCCCAGCCGGTGCACGTCGTCCCGCCCGATCCGATGGCGGAGCGGCACGAGCGCCCGCCGAGCATGCACACCACGCTGGTCGCGGTCGACATCAGCTCCTTCGGGACACCCGGCCGCGACGACCTCGCCCAGCTGCACGTCCGCCGCCACATGTACGGGCTGCTGATCGAGGTCTTCGAGATGACCCGGCTGCCCTGGTGGGACTGCCACCGCGAGGACCGCGGCGACGGTGCGCTGATCATCGCCCCGCCCGAGGTGCCCGCCGGCGACTTCCTGGATCCGCTGGCTCACCACCTGACCGCGGTCCTGCGCCGTTACAACCGCCTCGCCAGCGACGCCGCGCGGCTGAGGCTTCGGCTGGCGGTCCACATCGGGCTCGTTCACCGCGACGCGCACGGAGTCGCCGGGCAGGCACTGGTCCACCTGTTCCGGCTGCTGGAGGCTCCCGCCTTCAAACGCGCCTTTGCCGACTCCGGCGCCGAACTCGGACTGCTCGTCTCCGACCAGCTCTACGCGCAGGCGTGCGCGGCCGGCGGCCTCATCGATCCCGCCGCCTACAGGCCCCTTCGCGTTACCTCCAAGGAGACCAGGGCCCGCGCCTGGTCCTGGTTCGGTCACTGAACAGGGGACGGACGGCCGGGACCCGCCGGGACGGAACTCGCCCTATACCGCCCCCGAACCCTGAACCCTGCGTGAGGTGGTCGCGTCCAGTGCCCCTGAGGCCGTTCCTTTGAAACTCCGACATGCCCGACAGTCCTCGTCTGGGCCTCTGAACTGGGACTTTCACGCCGGTTCACCGCCAGGGACCCCAGTGTCATCGAACGTCGCCGTGTTACTTCGAGGGGAACGACTCATGGGCTCTGCTCAACGGAATGAAGAGGCTGCCGTCCCCGTCTCCGCCGTCTCGCCGCAGAACGATGAGCCGGTAGATCCGGCTCGTTCGCCGACCGCTTCTCTGGCGGACCTCCCCACTGCGAAGGATGGCGGCCCCGAGGAACGTCCGGGCGGTTCTGCCGGACGGGGGGCTCGGGGGCCGGACAGGGACCTGCAGCTCGTCTTCACCAACGTTCTGCTGTCCGTGGTCGGAGCGTACGGCGTCACCGGGTCAGTGGCGGTGACAGTGATCGCCGCGGTCATCGCGCTGCTTGTGACCGCCGTGGTCGCACGACGCCGCTGACCCCCGGACACCCGCCAGAAAAAATCTTGGTCGTGATTTTCACGCCTGGGCTCACCCGCGGACCCATGTACCGAGCGTGAGCCCAGGCGTTGGAGGACAGCGATGGAGGACTGCCGATGGTCGAAGCCCAACGATCACCTCTCGCAGGTGGGCCCGAACCCACTGAGGACAGCAAAGAGGAATTCACGGTGTTCTTCCGGCAGCACTACCGCGGTGTCGTTGGAATGATCATCGTTCTGGACGGGAGCCGGGAGGAGGCCGAGGACGCCGCACAGCGTGCCTTCGAGGACGCCTACCGGAACTAGGACAGTATCCGCACACCGTCCTCATGGGTGCGCGTGGCGGCCCGCAACCACTTCATCAAGGCCCGCACCAGGGACCGCAAGCTCCAGCAACGCGCGGTCGAGATGCACCAGATGATGCGTCTCGATGAAGAGGCGGACCAGGATCTCCTGGCTCAGTGGGTCGAGCTGGACTGGATCGAGAAGGTACTGGCCGAGTTGCCGCCCGGCCAGCGCCGGATCGTGCGCTACTTCTTCGACGGGTTGTCCACGAAGCAGATCGCCGAGCTGCTGGGCAAGAACGAGCCCAACGTCCGCTCCCACCTGCGTCATGCACGCAATCGCCTCAAGGAACGCCTTGCCCTGGTCCCTTCACGTCTCGCCTCCACGGCCACCACTTCGGCCCGTCCTCCGGCCACGCTGCCGCCGATCCCTCCACCAGGCGACTCGTCTGATAAAGCCCTGCCGGAACCGGGAAAGGAGGAGGCTCAGTGAACGAACGCAATCACGAACCCGACGACCGAGACCAAGACCAGAATCTTCATGTGGTGGTCCCCGGGGCTGACGTGAAGCTCCCCCTGATCATCGGCGGCGGCATGCACGATGATCAGGAGGAGTCGACCAGCCGACTCCTGGGCGATGTGCTGGACCTGGTCGACCGAGCCACCGATTACCTGGCCCCGGATCACATCGAGGACCGTCTGCAACAGGTCCTGCTCGCGGCCTCTGCGGCGCCTGAAGACCAACGAAACGGCACAGGTCGGCCTGCTGAACCTGGACAGGCACCGTTGGGTGAAGACTCTCAACGGGATCCAGAGCCGATGGAAATGGTCGAGGCGGCGCGAGCCGAGGCCGCCCGGATCGTCGCGGACGCTCGCCGTGAAGCGGAACAGATCATGGCGGCTGCCCGCAAGCAAGTCGAAACCGGGTCCGCCGGCGACGACAACGGGCTATCTGCCGCCCCCTCAACCGAGGCCGAGGGATCACCAAGACCCCCTGCGGCCGCAGCAGATCGTGTCTTGTCCAGAGGTTTCGGCACCGAGACCGAAGCTGGATCCGGCGACGCCCAGGCGGAACGAACAATGGCGCTGACCCGGATGCTGTGGCATTCCTCCGACGAGTTGAGGACGGGTGCCGACGCCGATCCGGTCGGCGAGGTCCGAGCAGAGCAACTTGCACTCTTCCACTCTCGGCACCGGCGATCCTCAGCCATGCTGCTACCCCTGCCGGCGGACGGCGATGCCGCCGAGCGGTGCCGCTCGGTGTTGCAGCGGTGGCTGGTCCAAGAAGATCAATACGTCCAGCGAGGCCGAATCGGTTGGGGCTACGGCGAGGTTGTTCTCGACGTGGCGGGCGATAGCGCCCCATTGGGCGAGCCGTGCAAGGTGCTGTTCATTCATGCGGAGGGCACCGCACCTAGGCAGGCGTTGGTTTACGGCAAGCCAGCATTTGCGGTGGGCACAGCCCACTCTCGCATCGATCAGGTCGCAGCGCTGCGTAGGCGGCTTAGGGCGCTTGATTGGCTGGAGTCCGACCGCGGAGACGGGTGCCTTGGACCGATCATCCGCCTAGCGACCTGGCCTCCCGGCCCTGACGTGAGGCGACCGGCCTCGGGGGCGGAGCGCGGAGCACGCATCGCGGCTGACGTGCTCGTCCCCTACCCGGTGCCGACACTGCTGCCTGCCCAGCGAATCGACGAGGCCGTGGAGCGAATGGTGACCGCCGAGGAGTACGCCCTTCCCGTCCACGATGGCGATGCCGTCATCGGGATCGCCACGATGAGCGACGCCGTCGCCGCCGCCAGCCACTGCCCGGGCGCCTCGGTCTCCTCCGTCATGCGAAGGCCCACCGTGATCAGCACCGCTACACCGATCGACACGGTCCGGGATCGAATCCTCACCGATTCGGCCGGGCTTCTGGTGGTGCTCGACGACTCCGGATCAATCGCCGGGTACATCACCGCCCGTACCGCTCTAGCCGGCCACGTGGAATCCGGCGACAACCCATCACCACAAAGCAGGCTGGTCACAGATCTGTATGACCCGCGCGTCATTCTCATGCGATGAAGTGGAACGACGAGACGAGGTCCGGGGGCGCGGCATCGCCGCCCCGGATCGCCTGCTCGATCTCTGGTTGGCGGGAGGGGATGGAACGGCCCTGGTCGGGTGGGTCAGAACTCGTTCAGGAGGTCCTTGAGGAAGGCGGTGGTGGTGGCGGGGCGGGAGGCGCGGATCGCGAGGAGATCCATGATCTCCTGGTAGCGCTCGGCCTCCTGGCCTTCGGGGTAGCGGGCGCCGGTCAGCTGCTCGAGGTAGACCATGTCGGGGAGGTCGTGCTCGGCGAACCGGACGATCGTGATCGGGCCGCCCAGCGCCACGTGGCCGCCCGCGGCGAACGGCAGGACCTGCACCTTCACGTTGGGCATGTTCTCCGACACCTCGATCAGGTGCTCGATCTGGGCGCGCATCGTCTCCGCCCCGCCGATGGGCCTGCGCAGCGCCGCCTCGTCGATGATCGTCCAGAGCCGCGCCGGGGCGACGGGCCGGTGCAGGATCTGCTGCCTGGACATCCGCAGGCAGACCCGCCGGTCGAACCCCTCATAGGCCGCGTCGTGGTGCTCCAGTGCGATGACCGCCCGTGCGTACTCGGCGGTCTGCAGCAGTCCCGGGACGTACTGCACCTCGTAGTTGCGGATCGTCGTCGCGGACTGCTCCAGCCCGAGGTACTGCTCGAACCAGCTCGGCACGGCATCGCCGTAGCTCTGCCACCAGCCGGGCTTGCGCGCCTCCTTCGCCAGCTCGATGAGGCTCTCGCGCTCGGCGTCGTCGTCGACGCCGTAGAGGTCGAGCAGGTCGGCGATGTCCCGCAGCTTGAAACCGTGCCGGCCGAGTTCGAGGCGGCTCATCTTGGACGCGGACCCGCGGATCGCCCGCCCGGCCTCGGCCCGGCCGATCCCCTTGGCCTCGCGCATGCGGCGGAGCCGCGCGCCGATCTGCATGCGCAGCGCGGTCGAACTCGGGCCGGCCTGCCGATTGTCAAGCACGGGGTCTCCAGCTCCTCGTCTGTCCCGGCAACCATCGGAGGGTCTCACAGGCAATGGCCGCCGCGCAGGAAACCTCCGGTCAGAGATATGTAACTCCGTACTGGCCGCACGATGCGCTAAATGACTTTAGGGATCGTTCCAATCGCGGCGGTATTACCGCATCGGGATGAGCGCGTCCAAATCGGCCCTCGTCACGCGCGCCCGCTCGGCGACTCCGTCACGGTCCGTCCCCGCACGGTTCACGATTTCGAGCGCCCGGGTCAGCATTGTCGGCTGCTCAAGCGGTTTCGAAGGGCCGGGTTCCTGGCGCCGCCACCCGCGTGAACTCAGCGTGCTCATCGCGTTGCGGTACGCGGTTTCCGTCATGATTCCGAGCGTGCGCGACCGGTAGAGGAGCGCCGCCATGCTGACACCCCACGTCGATTTGAGGACGGCCAGCCGTTCCCAATCGGGTTGTGCGGGCAATTCCCCGGCGATGTCGTCCGCCGGCATCAGGAATTCGGCCGCGAACCTGTGCGCCTGGTCCTCGACGACCTTTTCGCCGGGTTCGGCGTCGGCGTGCATCACCAGATGCCCCAGCTCGTGCGCGGCGTCGAACCGGTTGCGCCAGTAATCGCCCTTCGCCGGATTGAAGAAGACCATCGGCCGCGGATGGACGCCCACGCTGAACGCGTCGACCCGCTCGGCGGCGCTGGGGAGCACGAGCACGAGGACGCCGTGCGCCTCCAGAAGGCGGACGACGTGCGGCACCGGGCCCGCCTCGTCCAGCAGGGCCTTCCTGGTCAGCCGGGCGGCTTCCACGGGCCCGCTTCCGGCGATCTCGTCCGGCGGGACGGGGTGCTCGGGCAGATTGACCGCGGGGAAGTCGACGAGCGTCTCAAGGAGGGCGACGACGTCGGTGGCGATGCGTCCGTACGCCAGGGCCTGGTCCCGCTCGATCTGCGTGGTGGACCGCAGGGAGCGGAAGTGCGCCCCGTCCATGGAGACCGGGCTGCGGCCGGCGTGGAAGAACTCGACCGGCACTCCGAGCGCTATGGCCAGGCGGCGCACCGTCCGCTCTTCGGGCCGCTGCACGCCCGCCTCGTACTGCCCGATCGCTTTCGGCGTCGTCCCCACGGCCTGCGCGAGCTGGTTCTTGCGCATGCCCCGGAGCCGCCGGGCAAGCGTCAGCCGCTCGCAGTCGAACAGCACCCCGCGCCACCCTTTGCTTAGGCCGTCTTCGTCTCCCCGCGGAGCCGCATGGGGACATCCTCGTGGTCGTCCCAGAGCGGCATCGTCCGCTCGACGAGCTTACGACGTGGATCGGGGCCGAGGGCGTCGTCCAGCTCCTTCACCCAGTGCCAGGCGGTGCCGCCGTCCGCGTTCCACCTGGGGCGGCCCAGGAAGAGCTCCATCTCCAGTGGTTCCTCGCTGGCGCTGTGCGCGAGGACCAGCGTGACGACCCCGGGCGTGTCGCGCGCGTCGAGCCCGAGGGGCAGGGCCAGCTGGGGGTCTTCGACGTACCCCTGCCGGGCGACGGCCTGCTTGGTGGGACTGTCGCGATCCCACCGGATGCCGCGCACGTTGCCGAACTCGTGCCGCTTGAGCAGGACGCGGTAGGGGCCGTAACGCCAGCCGGGGGAGCCGTTCAAGTCGTCCCGGACGACCTTCTGCGGCAGGTCGTCACGGCTGAAGACGCGGTCGAGGTGGCTTTCGAGCAGCTCGAACGCGCCGACCCCGTACGTCCGCTCCTTGAACCCCGCCGCCCGGCTCAACCCGTTGAACAGGGCCAGCGTCGCCTCGCGGTGGGCCTCCCGCACCCCGTGCAGGAACCCCGCCGCCAAGAGCTCGTCCCAGACAACCCGCTGCTCCTCAGCCACCCTCCGACGATAACCGCGACCACCGACATTACGAGCAGCCCTCGAACTGCGGCACCTGCTCGACCAGCTCAAGGCCGCTGGGCCCGAACCATTGCGGAGCAGCTCGGGTAGCGGTCCCGTCCTGGTACATGGTGGTGATGGCCCGGTTGACGGCTATCAAGCAGGAATAGACGGAGTCTTCATCGCGGCCGGGTCGGCCAGGATCGAGATGACCGCGTCCCGGCCCGCGCGGTTGGTGCCGATCGTCGACTGCGACGGTCCGTAGCCGATCACGAACAATCGCGGCTCGTCGAGCGATCGGCCGTTCGCGACGCGGATGCCGCCCTTCGGGGTGCGCAGCCGCAGGGGAGCGAGGTGCCTGAGTTCGGCTCGGAATCCGGTCGCCCACAAGATGACGTCGGCGGGTTCGAACGAGCCGTCCGGCATGCGTACGCCGTGCTCTTCGATCCGGGTGAACATCGGGTGCCGGACCAGCACTCCCCGCGCCTCGGCCCGCTCGGTCCACGGGGTGCGGTGCATGCCGGTCACCCGCACGATGCTCTGCGGCGGCAGCCCTTCCCGGACGCGCTCTTCCGCGCGGGCGAGCGCCGCAACGATGGTGGGGGTGTCGAAGCGGTCCTCCCATACGGGCTCGGCGCGCGTGACCCACAAGGTGTCGGTGACGCGTGAGATCTCTTCGAGCAGTTGGGTCGCGGAAATCCCCGCACCGACGATCACGACGCGTTTGCCGGCGAACTCGTTGGCCGACACGTAGTCGTGGACGTGGAGCTGTCGTCCGCGAAAGTTCTCCCTGCCGGGGTAGTACGGCCAGTGCGGGCGCGTCCAGGTTCCGGTGGCGTTGATGACGTGGTCGGCAGACCAGGTCTCGGAATCCGTCTCGACGATCAACGGCCCGTCCGTCTCCGTACCGTCCTCCATCGTGGGACGGCGCACGGCCTTCACCCGGACAGGACGCTGCACATCGAGAGCGAAGCGCTGCTCATAGTCGGCGAAGTAGGCGGGCAGAACATCACGGCTGCTGGCGTCCGGATCCGCGGGCGGCACGGGAAACCCCGGCAACTCGTAGATGCCGTTGACCGTCGCCATCTTCAGGGAGGCCCAGCGATGCTGCCATGCGCCCCCGGGCCCGTCCTCCGCGTCGAGCACCACGAACGTCCGGCCGTCCCCCGAGGCCCGCGTAACGGGAACGAATCCGCGACGCTGCAGGTGATAGGCAGCCGACAACCCGGCCTGACCAGCACCAATCACCAGAACATCGACGGACCGCATACTCGCTCCAACCGGCGAGGCGACATGACCATTCCACTTGCGGGGTGGACGGCAGCCGTGATCCTGCTCGCTCCCGGGCGCTCGCGTTGACCTGCGACGAGATTCGTCCCCTGCTGATCTGCGCCAGCGTGCGAGACCCGGCGTGGGACCATCACGTCCGCTGGCCGACGGCGCCGGCGGACGACTGGTGCGGGCCGACGCTCGCCGCAACCGGGCGCGCATCCTGAAGCCGGTCGAAGCCGTGTTCGCCGCACAAGGGGGCGTCGTCCGCTACCGAGGCCGTGGCCGCACGCGCCGGTCGCGATCGGCACGATGTTCGGCGCTTCCCGACCGGCTCCGAGCTGCCCCACGCCGTCGTGATGAACCTGTGGGATCAGGGGATGGCTCTGAGCGGCGGGCGGCCTTTCGGTCGTCGCTCACCACTCCCGGGTGGCGATCAGCTTCTCTACATCCGCGTCCGTGAACCCGTATGCCGACGCGACGAACCAGAAGTTCTCAGCGATCACCTCACGCGCAACCGTCTCGATCTCACTCCCGGCTGCCGCGAACTCCGCCTCCAGACTGTTGAACTCCTCCGTTGCGGCGTGGGTGAGCGCGTACAGAGCGTTCAGGTTCGACGGCTGCTCAGCCTCGATCCGCTCGCACAGCCGCAACAGGATCGCACCGCCCTTGTCGACGACGTGGTCGGGAAAGTACGAGTCTGAATACATCTGCTGCAGGAACACATGCCCTGCTACCCGCTGGTTCGTAATCGGCATGGCGCTTCCCCATCCCCGTAGAAGAACTGACGCGCCGATCATGCACAACACCACTGACAACGACGCCGCCATGTATGCCAGACCGCTCGTGACCAGCACTTTCACAACAGGCCCCTAGAAGCGCGGACGGCCAGCCGGCCGACTGCTCTGACGGTCGTCGTCTTCTACTCAGCCGGACGCGCGGAGCGAAGAGTCCAGGTTGCTCATGAGCTGCGCGACGCGATTCTTGGCGGTCGGCGCGGGAGGGTAGCGGGAGAGAACCGAGATCAGGACTGGCGTGGCGCGCTGCCGAGCCTGCTCGATCATCATGTCTCCGACCGCGGGGTCGCCACCTGCGTCCAGCTCGGCGATCCGCGCGACGCTCGCGGCGGCGCGCAGGATGTGCCCGACCTGGGTGGCCCGCGAAATCGGATGCAGATACGCGGCGGACGCGGCATCCCCGGCGGACCGCGCCGCGAGACGCGCCACTTCGGTCCCCGCGTCCTTCGCGGCCCGGTGCGCGTCCAGCGAGGTGACGCGCTGCAACTTGGTTCGTCTCGCACCGTTGACGAACTCCCATGCAGCATCGACGGCCGCACGCGGACGAGGATCACCGGGCACGGCCTGCTCGAACACGGGGAGAACGTCCTGAGCACTCTCCGCCACGAACCGCGCAACGACCCGCAACTCCTCCATGCTCAACTCAAAATCCCCGGACACGCCCGCAATCCTCCCACCGGTGGACCCGCCCAAGCCCTGTCCGTCGAGAAACCCGCCACCTGAGCGACGTCGCCCCCACCGTCCTGCGCCGTCCCTGGGCAAACAGCCACGCCTACGCACGCATCGCGCGGCGCAACGGCCACTTCCCCAGAGGATGGCGATCTCCCACAACCGGCCGCCTCACCGTCGCTCGATCCGACGCCACCAGAACGTCACCTGGTGTGTCGGGAGCCGTCACATCGGCTTCGAGTGCCAGGACGCTGACTGAGAGGCTGAGATCGGAAGTGAGGGACACCAACCAGCGGCCACGTCCATGAACGCCGCCCGCCCACGATGTCGAGCCGTCAGTCCAGGCCCTTGATGCGCTCGACGAGCCGCGCGAACGCCTCAGACGCGAGGACAAGGTGGCCGCCTTCGGGATTCTTGCTATCGCGTACGCCGATGGCATTGGCGAGCGCGGCAACCTCCACACACTCCCCACCTTGGGTGGTGCTCTTGCTGCTCTTACGCCAATCGGGACTCATTGCATGCTCTCCATGATCTTCTTGATCAGGTCTCGGGACAGCGTCTCGGGCAACGCGTGCTGTCCGATCTGGTCATAACGTAGTGCATATGACGCTACTTCGGCGGCGCTCGAAGCGAGTCGACCGCCACCCGGTGCCTCAACATAAGCGACCTCCATGTGCGGATTGGCGAGCGTCATCAGCATGAAGGGGCCATCCAACCCCGGGTGCGCGCCGACGGACTTTGGGACCACGCGCACGCCCACATTGGGACGGTGCGAAAGGTCATGTATGTGAGCGAGTTGAGCCCTCATAACATCCAGCCCGCCACACGGCAGTTCGAGCAGAGTCTCGGAGATCAGGAACCACAGCGTCGGGGGATCCGACTGCTCCAGGATCGCTTGTCGAGATAGCCGCTTATCAAGCGCCCTCTCAACGTCCTTGACGTTGCCCGCAGTGAGGCAGGCTCTGGCGTAGTCCGGGGTTTGTAGCAGGCCAGGGATGAGGTCGACCTGCCAGGTCTTGATGACGGACGCGCGGCACTCCAAATCGACGTATTGCCTAAACCAGTCGGGGTCGTGCCCGAGCGTGGCATACCAGACGAGAAAGCTGAAGATTCCGCCCGTGTCCCATGTGCGATCAATGACCGCGGCCTGCTCGGGGGTTAGCTGCAAGGCTCCCGTCTCCAGCCGAGAAACTGTGGACTTCGAGCACCCCAGGACCTCGCCCATCAGGTCACCCGTGAGCTTGCGCTGCAACCTGCAAAAGCGCAGGTAGTACGCGACGAGGGACCACATCGAGGACTTCGGGTCCGGCGAGGGGACGTGCGACATCATGTGCCTCCGGATTTCCCGCAGTTGCAGGAGTTGCGAACAACTCTGACAAGGCTATGGCGAAAGGCGCAGCCTATGTCCAGAAGAAAGCAAGTCCTGCCTGTGAAGGAGAGTTCCAAAATGGCCCAGATAGTGCAGTCCGGACAAATGACTGTAGGTGATGCCGCTGATATAGCGCTGGGAGGCATGTGTGCCTGGCGCCTCCCCACCGACGCCAGTTCCGCTTCGGTCGCCCGCTCCCTCCTCGGCATCGCCCTGACGAAGCTCGGCCTGGACCGTGGCACAACCGACGACGCGGTCCTGGCCGCCAGCGAACTCGCCACCAACGCGCTAACCCACTCGGGCGCCGCCGCCCCACCCGAACTCTGGGTCTGGGCCAGGACGACCCCAAAACTGCAACTCGTGATAACCGTCTACGACGCCTGCCGCGCGTCCTGGCCGACCAACACCCCCGGCGACCTACTGGACGACCACGGCCGCGGCATAGGAATCGTCGGCATGCTCGCCGACGCATGGGGAGCCCACTCATCCCGCTCAATCTGCACGGGTGGCACCCAAGGCAAAGCCGTCTGGGCGGCCTTCCCTCTCCCCGGCCCGTGGCC
>NZ_SMKB01000563.1:0-415 GCF_004348575.1 Actinomadura sp. 7K534 | reverse complement strand
CCGGGCGCCCTGGCCGCGCATCACGACCTTCACCGCGGACACACCTCGCCGGCAAGACGACCACCCGCCAGCCGTGTCACCAACCCGCCAGGGCAGTTCCGCTAGCCGCGGCGGGGGCCGCCGTCGACACGGCCCAGCAGCGGATGCACCCGCATCGCCGCCTCCAACTCGCCCGGCAGCTCGTCCCGGTAACGGCCCAGCGTCGACAGGTCCGCATGCCCCAGCACCCGCCGCACCGCGTCCATGTCCGTCGCCGCCGCCAGCAGATGCGTCGCCGTCGTATGCCGCAGCCCATGCGGCGTCACACTCCGCCGCCGCACCGGCTCCACCCGCGCCAGAACCCGGTCGATCACCGCCTGCACATCCCCACGCGCCAACCGCCGCCCACGCCACGACAGCAGCAGCGCCTTCGGCT
>NZ_SMKB01000136.1:0-19507 GCF_004348575.1 Actinomadura sp. 7K534 | reverse complement strand
GGTGTGACCCGCCCCCCGGTGTGACCCGCCGCCGTTCCGGCTCGGCGGCGCGAGTTATCCACATTCTCGGTCACCCCTTCCGGGGTGCGCTGGTTGCCGCGATCGTGGGGAGCGGTCGGACGCGAGCGGGCGGAACGGCCTGGGTGCGGACGGATGCGGGGGTGTGGCCGATGCGGCTGTGGAAGGCTCTACGCTCGTGTCTCGTGCACGTCGCCCACCTCTCGCTGCAGGACTTCCGCTCGTATCCGACCGCCGAAGTCGGGCTCGAGCCCGGGGTCACGACGTTCGTGGGGCCGAACGGGCAGGGCAAGACGAACCTGGTCGAGGCCATCGGGTACGTCGCGTCGCACGGCAGCCACAGGGCGGCGACGGACGCACCGCTCGTCCGGCACGGCGCGCCGCGCGCGATCGTGCGCGCCGGGGTGGTGAAGGACGACCGCAAGGCGCTGATCGAGCTTGAGATCAACCCGGGGAAGGCGAACCGGGCGAGGCTCAACCGGTCCCCTGTCCCCCGTCCGCGCGAGATCCTCGGGATGCTGCGGACGGTGCTGTTCGCCCCGGAGGACCTCTCCCTGGTGAAGGGCGACCCGGGGGAGCGGCGGCGGTTCATGGACGAGCTGCTGACCGCACGGGCTCCACGCTTCGCGGGCGTGCGGTCCGACTACGACCGGGTCCTCAAGCAGCGCAACGCGCTGCTCAAATCGGCGGCGGCGCACCGGCGGTCCCCCGGCCCGGAGGTGCTCGCGACTCTGGACGTGTGGGATTCGCATCTGGCGCGCACCGGGGCCGAGCTCCTGGCGGCGCGGCTGAGTCTCGTCGACGCGCTCCGCCCGCTCGTCGTCCGCGCGTATGCGGAGCTCGCCCCGGGCGGTCACGCGGCCGACTTGTACTACAAGAGCTCACTGGGGGACGGCGAGTTGTCCACAGACCGTGGACAACTCGCCGAGCAACTGCTGGCCGCGGTGGGCGAGTCGCGCAAGCAGGAGCTGGAACGCGGAGTGAGCCTCATCGGCCCGCACCGGGACGAGCTCGTCCTGCGGCTGGGGGAGCTGCCGGCGCGCGGCTACGCCAGCCACGGCGAATCGTGGTCGTTCGCGCTCGGGCTGCGGCTCGGCGCGTTCGACCTGCTGCGGGCGGACGGCGACGACCCGGTCCTGATCCTCGACGACGTCTTCGCCGAACTGGACACCGGGCGCCGCAGCCGGCTGGCCGGGATGGTCGCCCCGGCCGAGCAGGTGCTCATCACGGCGGCCGTGCCCGCCGACGTACCGGCCGAATTGACAGGGGGTTCCTATACCGTCTCCGACGGCGAGGTCGTCCGGAACTGATCGGCGTCCCGAAGCGGAGCATTGCGGGTGTCCTTGCCAGGGGCGGCGCTGGAACTGCCTGCGTGGGGAGCGGCGTAGGGCAAGGGGACGGTTCGGCCTTCGGCGAAGGCGGAGCAAGGCTTCACCAAGGGTGGTCCACCGGACGGAAGGGGCAAGCGCGTGAACGACGATCCACAAGATGTGCATAAGTCCCCCGGGCCGGATGTCGGCGGCCCGCCGGTCGGTGGGGCGTCCGTGGGCGGTTCAGCAGGTGACGGCCGGGCGGCCGGCGGTCCGGCCGCTGGTGAGGGGGCTCCGGGGGAGGGAACGCCGGTCAAGTCGGGGATTGAGCTCGCTCGGGAGGCGCTCGCGCAGGCGAAGGCGGATGCCCTGAAGCGGGGCACGCTGCCCGGGCAGAACGGGAAACGCAAGGGCAACGGACGGGTCGTCCGCATGAGGGACCCCGGGCGCGGCGGTGACCCCAAGCTGTTCGGCGCGGCCATCCGCGACCTGATGGCCTCCCGCGGCTGGGAGCAGCGGGCGGCCGTCGGCGGGGTGTTCGGCAACTGGGCCGGCATCGTCGGCGCGGAACTCGCCGAGCACACCCGGCCGGAGCACTTCGAGGACGGCGAGCTCACCGTCACCGCCGACTCGACGACGTGGGCGACGCAGCTGCGCCTGCTGTCGTCCACACTCGTCAGGAGGCTGAACGAGGAACTCGGGCACGGCACCGTCCGCCGGGTGAAGGTGGTCGGCCCCTCCTCCGGTCCGCGCCGGCCAGGCGCCTGGCGCGTCCGCTGAGCCCGTGGAGCGGCCCCGAATCGCGCCCGCCGTCCCGATCCGCCGGGTGCCGGTCCGGGTGGGAACATCTGTTCGGGGAGTCGGGAAGCGAGTTCAGCAGCCAGCGGCACGCAGGACAGAGAATCCCCCGGGACATATAGGGGGGTGTGGCTCCAGGGCCGCTCGGCCGCCACACGCGCATACAGCGCTCTTGAGTGCCACTTTTAGCCCCGTCACCCGGTAGAATGAAATCGGTTCAGGATGCTGCGCCGCCACCGGGCGCCCGGGGCTCTGACCAAGACGAACAGAGCACAACCGGGTGCCCTCATGTGTGTTACGGGGCACACCCGCGCCTCCCTCGGGCGCGGAGCGGCAGACATCCCCGGCAGGAGGATCTCCTTTGGCGTACGACGCTAGTTCGATCACTGTCCTTGAAGGGCTTGAGGCGGTTCGCAAGCGCCCGGGCATGTACATCGGCTCGACCGGTGAGCGCGGCCTGCACCACCTCGTGTACGAGATCGTCGACAACGCGGTCGACGAGGCCCTCGCCGGCTACGCGGACGACATCGTGGTGACGCTGATGGCCGACGGCGGCGTCAGCGTGCGCGACAACGGCCGCGGCATCCCCGTGGGCGAGCACCCGGTGGAGAAGCGGCCGGCCATCGAGCTGGTGTTCACCACGCTGCACGCGGGCGGCAAGTTCGACGGCAAGTCCTATGCGGTCTCGGGCGGGCTGCACGGTGTCGGCTCGTCCGTGGTCAACGCGCTGTCCACCCGGATGGAGGCCGAGGTCCGCCGCAACGGCCACGTGTGGAACCAGTCCTACACGTGGCGGGGCCCGGAGACTGAGCTCCGCCAGGGCGAGGCGACCGAGGAGACCGGCACCCTCATCACCTTCTGGCCGGACCCCGACATCTTCGAGACCCTCGAATGGAACTTCGAGACCCTCTCCCGCCGCATGCAGGAGATGGCGTTCCTCAACCGCGGCCTGGCCATCACGCTGCAGGACGAGCGTCCCGACTACATCAACGGTGAGCCGCACCTCGTCCGGTACCACTACGAGGGCGGCATCGAGGACTTCGTCCGCTACATAAACGCGCGCAAGGAAGCCGTCCACGAGTCGGTGGTGTACTTCGGCGACGACACGACCGGCATGTCGCTCGAGATCGCGATGCAGTGGAACTCCTCCTACTCGGAGTCCGTGCACACCTTCGCCAACACCATCAACACCGCGGAGGGCGGCACGCACGAGGAGGGGTTCCGGGCGGCGCTGACGACGATCGTCAACCGGTACGCCCGCGACAAGGGCCTCCTGCGCGACAAGGACGACAACCTCACCGGCGAGGACGTCCGCGAGGGCCTCACCGCGATCATCTCCATCAAGCTGGCCGACCCGCAGTTCGAGGGGCAGACCAAGACCAAGCTCGGCAACACCGAGGCCAAGTCGTTCGTGCAGCGGGCCTGCAACGTCTACCTGCGCGACTGGTTCGAGGAGAACCCCGGCGAGGCCAAGGAGATCATCAACAAGGCGTCGCAGGCGGCGCGGGCGCGGGTGGCGGCGCGGCAGGCGCGCGACCTGACCCGCCGCAAGAGCCTGCTGGAGTCGACGGCGCTGCCCGGCAAGCTGTCGGACTGCCAGTCCACCGACCCGCGCAAGTCCGAGCTGTACATCGTCGAGGGCGACTCGGCGGGCGGCTCGGCCAAGGGCGGCCGCGACCCGCACTTCCAGGCGATCCTCCCGATCCGCGGCAAGATCCTCAACGTGGAGAAGGCCAGGATCGACAAGATCCTGAAGAACAACGAGGTCCAGGCGATCATCACGGCGCTCGGCACCGGCGTGCACGACGAGTTCGACATCGAGAAGCTCCGCTACCACAAGATCATCCTGATGTCGGACGCGGACGTCGACGGCCACCACATCAACACGCTGCTGCTGACGCTGCTGTTCCGGTTCATGAAGCCGCTGATCGAGGCCGGGCACGTCTACCTGTCCCAGCCCCCGCTCTACAAGATCAAGTGGGATGCGCGGGGGACGGAGGCCGACTACGCCTACTCCGACGCCGAACGGGACGCGATCATCGAGGCCGGGATCGCCGCCGGCAAGCGCGACCCCCGCCCCCGCGACCAGGTGCAGCGCTTCAAGGGCCTCGGCGAGATGAACGCCAACGAGCTGTGGGACACCACCATGGACCCCGACAACCGGGTCCTGCTGCAGGTCCAGCTCGACGACGCCGCGCAGGCCGACGAGCTGTTCAGCGTGCTCATGGGCGAGGAGGTCGAGCCCCGCCGGGAGTTCATCCAGCGCAACGCCAAGGACGTGCGCTTCCTCGACATCTGACGTGCGGGCCTCGGCCGGGCTCCCAGCGGCCTGACTCCCAGAGGCGACCGCACGCGCATCCCACCGAGCAGAAAAGGTCTTCAGAGTGACGGACGTGACCACAGAGGGCGGCCACCCCGGCGAACGGATCGAGCCGGTCGACATCCAGGTCGAGATGCAGAAGAGCTACCTCGACTACGCGATGTCGGTCATCGTCGCGCGCGCCCTGCCCGAGGTTCGCGACGGCCTCAAACCCGTCCACCGCCGCGTCCTCTACGCGATGTACGACGGCGGGTACCGGCCCGACCGCGGCTACTTCAAGTGCGCCCGCGTCGTCGGCGACGTCATGGGGAACTACCACCCGCACGGCGACTCCGCGATCTACGACGCCCTCGTCCGGCTGGCGCAGCCCTGGTCGATGCGCTACCCGCTGGTCGACGGCAACGGCAACTTCGGTTCGCGCGGCAACGACCCCGCCGCGGCCATGCGGTACACCGAGTGCCGCATGGCGCCCCTGGCGATGGAGCTCCTGCGCGACATCGACAAGGAGACCGTCGACTTCTCCCCCAACTACGACGGCCGCTCCCAGGAGCCGGACGTCCTCCCGTCGCGGTACCCGAACCTGCTGGTCAACGGGTCCGCCGGCATCGCGGTCGGGATGGCCACCAACATCCCGCCGCACAACCTGCGCGAGGTCGCCGAGGGCGTCCGCTGGTACCTGGACAACTTCGGCGCCTCCGACGAGGAGCTGCTCGAGGCGCTGATCGAGCGGATCAAGGGCCCCGACTTCCCGACCGCCGGGCTCATCGTCGGCCGCAAGGGCATCGAGGAGGCGTACCGCACCGGCCGCGGGTCCATCACGATGCGGGCCGTCGTGGACGTCGAGGAGATACAGGGTCGTACCTGCCTCGTGGTGACCGAACTCCCCTACCAGGTCAACCCGGACAACCTCGCGCTCAAGATCGCCGACCTGGTGAAGGACGGCAAGCTCGACGGCATCGCCGACGTCCGCGACGAGACGTCCGGCCGGACCGGGCAGCGCCTCGTCATCGTCCTCAAGCGGGACGCCGTCGCCAAGATCGTCCTCAACAACCTGTACAAGCAGACCCAGCTCCAGGAGACGTTCGGCGCGAACATGCTCGCGCTCGTCGACGGCGTGCCGCGCACCCTGCGCGTCGACCAGTTCGTCCGGCACTGGGTCACGCACCAGGTGGACGTCATCGTCCGCCGCACCCGGTTCCTGCTCCGCAAGGCCGAGGAGCGCGCCCACATCCTGCGCGCCCTCCTCAAGGCGCTCGACCGCATCGACGAGGTCATCGCGCTCATCCGCCGCTCGCCGTCCGCGTCCGAGGCGCAGCAGGGCCTGATGAGCCTCCTGGAGATCGACGAGATCCAGGCGCAGGCCATCCTCGACATGCAGCTGCGCAAGCTCGCCGCCCTGGAGCGCCAGCAGATCACCGACGAGTACGACAAGCTCATGGCGGAGATCGCCGACTACAACGACATCCTGGCCTCGCCCGTCCGGCAACGCCAGATCATCGCCGACGAGCTCGCCCCCATCGTCGAGAAGTTCGGCGACGAGCGCCGCACCGAGATCATCCCGTTCGACGGGGACGTGTCGTACGAGGACCTCATCGCCGAAGAGGACGTCGTCGTCACCATCACCCGCGGCGGCTACGCCAAGCGCACCAAGACCGACCTGTACCGGGCGCAGCGCCGCGGCGGCAAGGGCGTGCGCGGCGCGCAGCTGAAGCAGGACGACATCGTCGACCAGTTCTTCGTCACCACGACGCACCACTGGATCCTGTTCTTCACCAACAAGGGCCGCGTCTACCGCGCCAAGGCGTACGAACTCCCCGACGCCGGCCGGGACTCGCGCGGCCAGCACGTCGCGAACCTGCTCGCCTTCCAGCCGGACGAGCACATCGCCCAGGTCATGGACCTGCGCGACTACGAGGTGGCGCCCTACCTCGTCCTCGGCACGAAGAAGGGCCGCGTCAAGAAGACCGCCCTGCGCGACTTCGACTCGCCCCGCACCGGCGGCATCATCGCCATAAATCTCGTCGACGACGACGAGGTCATCGCGGCGCGGCTCGTCTCGTCCGACGACGACCTGCTGATGGTCTCCACCGGCGCCCAGGCGATCCGCTTCCGCGCCGACGACGAGTCGCTGCGGCCGATGGGACGCGCCACGTCCGGCGTCATCGGCATGCGTTTCGAGGAAAGCCAGGAAGTCCTTAACATGCTGGTTGTGCAGGACAGCTCCCAGGACGTCCTGGTCGCCACCCAGGGCGGCTACGCCAAGCGGACTCCGATCGACCAGTACCCTCTCCAGGGTCGTGGGGGTAAGGGCGTCCTCACCGCTAAGATCGTGGAATCGCGGGGAACGTTGGTAGGGGCCCTCATGGTGGGACCGGACGACGAGGTGTTCGCGATGACGTCCAACGGGGGCGTCATCCGCACCACCGCCGCGGAGATCAAGCAGTCCGGCAGGCAGACCATGGGCGTCCGCCTGATGAACCTCGCGGACGGGGACAGCGTGGTGGCCATCGCGAGGAACGTAGAGTCCATGGTGGAGGACTCAGACGACGCCGAGGGGAGCGACGGTGGTGAGTGAGGCGCCCGGCCCCTCCCCTGGTAACGAGCCGATAGGCCAGGAGGACACGTGAGCACCGAGCCCGGCAAGAGCAAGGGCGGGCCCGGCGCCGGTGAGCCCGGCGCGGGCCGCCCCGGCGCCGGCACCTCCGGCAAGAAGCCCGAAGCCGCACCCGGCAAGAAGCCCGCCGGAAAGCCGAGCAAGACGGTGGCCGCCGCGTCCGCCAAGTCCGGCCGGGACGAGACGACCGTCGAGATCGACAAGGCCGAGAAGGACGCCGAGACCCCGGCGCCGAAGCCCGGCACGGAGGAGACCCGGAGCGACCTCGCGTCCCTCAAGGACGAGTCCGAGTCGCCCGCCCCGGAGATCGCGCCGGTCAAGGACACCACTGAGCCGCCGTCCAAGGACGAGGACGCCAAGCCGGCGAGCACGCCTTCCGAGAAGCCCGCCGCCCCGAAGGCGGCCGCTTCCGCGCCCGCCTCCTCCTCGTCCTCCTCCGGCTCGGCGGGCTGGGCCAGGCCCGCCGAACCGTCCGCGTCGGTCTCCACAGAACGTACGCAGCAGTCCGCCAAACCGTTCAACGCGGGCACCCCGGGGCCGGCCTCGGGCAACTCGTCCAACGCCGCGGGCACCACCGCCCCGGCCAAGCCGAGCCGCCCGAGCTTCGCCCGCACGGTCCTCAAGGACCGCCCCTTCGGGTCGTCGGCGACCACCCAGGCCAAGCCCGCCGACGGCAAACCCGCCCGCAAGGCGCAGCTGCAGCTCGCCCGGCTCGAACCGTGGTCGGTGATGAAGTTCAGCTTCGTCATGTCCGTCGTCTGCTTCGTCATCCTCCTCGTCGCCGTCATCGTCCTCTACACGATCCTGTCCGCCCTCGGCGTGTTCGACGCCATCAGCGACACGATCAACAGCCTCACCAGAGAGCAGGGCGAGACCACCGGAGCCGTCGACGCGGGCAACTGGTTCTCCTTCTTCCGCATCTTCGGCTACACCGTCCTCGTCGGCGCCCTCAACGTCCTCCTCATCACCGCCCTCTCCACCGTCGGCTCCGTCATCTACAACCTCGCCGCCGACCTCGTCGGCGGCGTCGAGGTGACCCTCAAGGAGGCCGAGTAATCGATTTCCGGTTGCCCCGCCAGATGGGGTAACCTCTCGTTGCGCCGCCAGAACCAGCGGCACAACCCGGGCCTATAGCTCAGTCGGTTAGAGCGCATCCCTGATAAGGATGAGGCCGGAGGTTCAAGTCCTCCTAGGCCCACCTCTCAGAGCCCCCATCGGTCGACCGGTGGGGGCTTTTGACAGCCGTGGTGACAGCGACGGCTCAGCTTCCGGCGTCCCGAACAGTTCGCCCGCCACTTGCCGAGCCCGGTCCGGTGGTCCTCGACGCAGCCGTGATCTTCGGAGACGTCAACCTCGACGAAAGCAGCCGAGGAGTACGCCGCCGTCGCTCTCATGCTCGCTCAGGAGGGTGCATGAACCCGCCTCCCGCAAACCTGACGAACCGATGCAACTGCCGCGCCGATACGACAGCCGTGGACGACCCTGCCGAGCCCATAGGTCATCGCCAGCGCGGAGGCAGGGGTGAAGGGCGGTCGTCCAGCGGGCGCTCCACCTGCCCCTCCCTCCTGGCTCGCACTCGGAAGGTGGGGCGATGGTCCGGCGGCGCAATCAGGTCGTGGGATCTCCGGGCGTGAGGTGTTGGTGCTCGGCCGCGATCTCGAATCCTGATAGCTCGTCCCAGGGGACGGCGGACCAGAGGCTTTCCAGGGCGCTCCAGATTCGTTCCACCAGCGCCCAGTCGGGTCGGTCACCGGCCAAACTGATCACCGCTAGGAGGTCGCTGCCCCAGACGCCGTGCTCGTTGTCCGGATCCGCATGGATGACCGTCTCAGCGATGAAGCGGACACCTACTTGGATCTCGAGCAAGAGGTCATCAAGGGCGATCTCTCTATGTTCGTCTGTAGTCGCCAACCTGAAAGCGTCGATGGCCTCTTGCTCAGGTCCCTCCCACTGGCCCGGTCCAGGTCGGGGTGGTCCAACCGCCTCTCCGTGGAGCGGGCCGTGCTCCAGCAGCCTGTCCAGGAGGTTGCTCATGGCTGAGGCGCCGGTCGCCTCGCCGGCCCTGCAGAAGAACTTGAGCTGGTACACCATCCAGACTCACCCACCTGGCCCGATCTCCGGTCAGGACGATCATGGTCGCTGACGGCGGCGACGGCAACGGTGATGAGGAAACCAGCCGATGTGGCCGGGTTCCGTTGGGTCTTTTGCGCGGGGGCAGCTGTGTGCTTTCGCCCTTCTGGTTTGGGCTTTTGGCCGGGAAACGTGCTGGTATTTCGTTGATTGTGGTGAAGGGGTCGTCTCGGTGGTTCGGGCTCGGCATCATGGGGGTTGCTGAGCGGTCACTGCTGGTGATGTGGGATTGCTGGGCGCTGGTCGGTGGTGTGGGTGACTCTCGAAAGCGGAGGAGCAGGCGTGCCGGTCGAAGTGGGTCTGTGGCGGGTGGACGGTGGCAAGCCGCAGCGGATGAGTTCGACCGGCATCGAGCGGGAGAAGCAGCTCGAAGACCTGATCGAGCATGATCCAGCCATTCTCGGCTACCCGCTGCTCATCATCGGGCGTCAGGTGGCGACCCGGAGCGGGGGCATCATCGATCTGCTCGGGGTGGACGAGGAGGGCAATCTCCACGTCCTCGAGCTCAAGCGCGGCCGCACGCCCCGGGAGGTCGTCGCCCAGGTGCTCGACTACGGTTCATGGATCTCCGGGCTGACGCACGATGACGTCAAGGGGATCTACGAAGCCGGCAAGCACGATGCGCCCTTCGAAACGGCGTTCTCGGAGATGTTCAAGACGAGTCCTCCTGAGGAGCTGAACTCCTCGCACACCCTGACCATCGTCGCCCACGACGCGGACGCTTCCACCGAGCGCATCGTGACCTACCTCAGTCGCTTCGACGTTCCGGTGAACGTCGCGCTCTTCCGGTACTTCGTGGACGACGGCCGCAAGTACCTGGCCCGCACCTGGCTGGTCAGCGAGACCGCGGTCGCGTCCCAGGCCGGCTCGTCGAAGAAGAGCACCAAGGAGAAATGGAACGGGGAGGACTGGTACGTCGCCTTCGGCGTCGACGAGAGCGGTGTCCGCGAATGGGAGGACGCCCGCAGGTACGGATTCGTCTCGGCCGGCGGAGGTGTTTGGTACAGCAAGACGCTCCGTAGGTTGCCGGTCGGCGCACGCGTGTTCGTCCACATTCCGAAGAGCGGTTACGTCGGTGTCGGCAGGGTGACCCGCGAAGCCCGACCGTTTCCCGAAGCGGTCGTCGACGTGGAGGGTGAGGAGCGTCCACTCGCCGAGCAGGAGCTCCGGGGAAAGTACGTCCACACCGTCGACAAGGACGAGGACATCACCGAGTACGTGGTCACCGTCGAGTGGGAGCGTGAGGTACCTCAGGCGAATGCGTTCTGGGTCTCCGGCCTGTTCGCCAACCAGAACAGCGCCTGCCCGATGCGCAGCAGCTTCACCATCGACGCCCTCGCCAAGGCGTTTCGGCTCGACGCCTGACGTCCACTAGGTGGTCTCGTCTTTGACCTCTAGGGTTTTCTGCGCCAGGCCGATGAAGGTCACGTATGCCTCCCGGAACTCCCGGTAGGCGCGGTCGTATGTTTCCCGGCGGTCGGGGTCGTTCTCAGTTACCAACGCCTTGAGGAGCGACTCGACGCGCCGTGCCATGTCCCGTACGTGGTCCGCGGCGGCGGAGACGTCGGCAGGGCCGTCGAGTCGGACCTCATGCATCGCCCTGTTCATCTCTGCAATCGCCGGGCCGATGCGACTGGACATTTGCCGGAGGAGCCGGTCCTTGCTCGCACGGTCTTGCTGCGCGTCGACTTCCTCGATCTGCCAGGTGACCGCGCTGAACTCGTGCACGCACCTCATCAGCTCCCGATAAGTGGAGCGGCGCCGCTCGTGCTGTTCGCGGAGGGCTTGAGCGCGGGTGGTCGTCTTGGCCTGGGCCAGCGCCGCGCCCAGCGTCGCCCGTGAGGTGATGTAGCTGGCTCCTAATGCGGTCAGCGCGGTGAGGATGCCGACCCAGAGTCCGCTGTTCGCCATGGTGTGGAAGTGTCTCAGCCGAGGGTCGCCATTGCGAGAGGCCATTGGCCGATCACCGATCCCGCCGGTGGCGGTCAGTCGGCGTCACGGAGGGGTGGCGGGCTCGAGCGAGAGGCAGCGATCGTGAAGATTCGTGTGCTTGGCCGGGGCGGCTTTTCCTCAAGGGTGTGGATAACCACGACTCTGTGGAGTGACGGACGACGTCGGTTACGGTCGGCTGGACGGCTCTGCGAGGAGCCGCATTGTTGGTGCGGAAGAGTGCCGTCCGCCGCCGGGACGGCCGGGGATTCGGCTTATCAGGTGGGGTACGGGGGATGGCGGCTTGAGCGTTCGGACTCGGTGCCGGAAGGGCCCGGTTCGGCATGGGGGTGGGGCGGGATTTCCACAGGTTGTGGATAAGTGTGTGGTCAGGTTCGGGCTTTGGTCAGGGTCAGGTCGAACTCCGCGCGCCGGAAGGGGGGCCGGAGGCCGTACTGCGCGGCCTCCTGTTCGTCGTTCGACTCGGCGAAGTCGACGATGAGGCTTTGTTTGACCGCGAAGACCGCGTCCGAGTCGAGGTAGGGGCTTCCTGCGACGAAGACATGGGTCGTCAGGGGTGTGTGGCCGGCGGCCTGGACGATGACGTGAATGTGCGCGGGGCGGTACGGGTGGCGTTCGGTGGCCTGCAGCAACCGGCCTACCGGTCCGTCTGTGGGAATCGGGTAATGGCTGGGGACGACCGTGCGGAAACGGAATCGTCCTTCGGTGTCGGTGTGGAAAAGTCCGCGGCCGTTGCCTGGCGGCTGTAGGTCAGGTTGCTGGACGTCGTAGAACCCTTGTTCGTTGCACTGCCACACGTCGACTTCGGCGCCGGGGAGTGGCGTCCCGTCGGTGTTGAGGACGCGACCGGAAACCACACATGGTTCGCCCTCGCCGACGAGATCGATGTTGTCGCCTAGGTTGCGTGGGGGCGAGTCCACCATGTGGAAGGGGCCCAAGACAGTGCTCTCTGTTCCGCCCGCGCGTTCGTTCAGGGTTTCCACGAGCATTGAGACACCGAGGACGTCGGAGAGCAGAACGAACTCCTGGCGGGTGTCGCTGCAGGCGTGGCCGACCGCCGTGAGGAACTGAATCGCCTGCTCCCACTCCTGGATGGACGGTCTCGTCTCGCGGACGAAGGCGTGCAGGTGCGCTGTGAGGGCGGTCAGGATCTCCTGGAGACGCGGATCCGGTGTCTTGCCGAAACTCTCCTGGACGGCCCGGGCGGCGGTGTCCGCGTTGAAGTCCACGAGATGCCTCCTATCCACAAGCTGTGGATAACTTTGCGCGGCGGTGAGGCCGGTGTTTCGTCCCCGGTCGGGCGGCGCCCCGTCCCTTCCCATAATCCTCTCCTGTTGTGGTCTTCGCACGGCCGAATGACGCGTCAACGCTCCGTCGGGAGGTGTGCATGTAGCCTTCGCGACTGCCCGCGCCGGTGGTTTGGCGGCGTTTGCGCATGTCATGATCACGGTGTCGTGGGGCTGCGGGTTGTGCGTGGGGCTGGGGATTTCCGGTGGGCAGCGCTGTCCACCGGTCTCGGCGGGCTGTGGAGGCCGCTTGCCCACAGGGTGTGAACGGGGTGTGGGCGACACTCCGTTCAAGGTGCTGTTTTAGCTGGTCAGCAGGTTTTCCACGGCGTGGACAACGGGGCGGCGGGGTTGGGGGCAACCTGGGGAAGAATGGTGGACGCCGTGGCCGGCGGTCGTACCCAGGGTGTGCACAGTAGTTATCCACAGGTTGTGGATTCCGTACATGGCGGTGCGGCGGGGTGGATCCTGTGAGAGGACGGAGGGCAGGAGGCCGCTCGAACCGTGGAAAACCCCATTGTTCTGGGGATTTCTCTGTGGACGCGACCTTCTGCAGCGCCGAGTGGCATGGTCCGGGGGATGTGTGCGGACGATGTGCACAGCCTGTGGATAAGTGTCGGCCGGAGATGGGGAGAGGGATGTCGCTTCGTGGTCTGTACAGGTGCCGCACCATCCGGCTGAATGTCGGCATGAGGTCAAGTCTCGTGGCGTCCACGGCGGTGTGCGGGCGCGGCTGCGTACGATGGCCCGGTCGCTCCGCGGCGCCTCCGACCTGCGAACACCAGTTCGAATACGTGCTACGCTCGCGGAATGGGGCAGTTGCTGAACGAGCCGGTTCGCGCCGAGCAGGACACGGCGGGACGGCTCACCGCGTACGAGTGGCGGGGGTCGCGCTACGCGGTCGACGAGGTGCTGAAGACGTACGGGACGGCCCAGGAGGGGCGCGTGTACCGGGTCCGGGTCACGGGCGCCGAGGGAGTGGCGGTCGCGGAGCTCGGCCGTGACGAGGATCGCTGGCGGATCCGGCACGTCTTCTCCGCCTGACCCCTCGGGGGCCGCCGTCGACCAAACCCTCTGGACGCGTGTGGACGGCGTCCAAGGGAGCCCGCTGGACCTGCTGACGGCCCGGATCGGCCGGCGGCACTACGCGCCGCACATCCACGACGAGTACGCCATCGGCGTCACCGTCGCCGGGCTGGAGACGATGCGCTACCGCGGCGAGAAGGTCTACTCCGGCGCGGGCAGCGTGGTCGTGGTCGAGCCGGGAGAGGCGCACACGGGCGGTCCCGCCCTCCCCGAGGGTTTCGCGTACCGGTGTTTCTATCCGGATGCCGAGCTCCTCAGCGCGGCGACGTCGAGCGGCGGCCCTTCGGCGCTGCCGCACTTCCGTGAGGCGATCATCGACGATCAGGGGCTCGGCGAAGCGCTCCGGCTCGCGCACCGTGCCCTGAGGCTGGGCGAAGATCCTCTGGAAGGAGAGTCGCGCCTGCTGAATGTTCTGGGGACGCTCGTGGCTCGGCACGCCGTCCAGGCCCCCAAGATCGTTTCTGGCGGGCGCCGGGGCGACGCCGGACGGATCGCACGAGCCGTCACCGCGCGGCTGTCGGACGAACTCCTCACGCCGCCCACCCTCGCGGAGGTCGCCGACGACTTGGAGCTATCCCGCTACCAGTTGCTGCGCGCCTTCCGCGACACCGTGGGCATGCCACCGTACGCGTGGCTGGCCCAATACCGGGTGATGCGAGCCCGCACGCTCCTGGAGGCGGGGCATCGCCCGGCGGAGGTCGCGGCTCTCGTCGGCTTCGCCGACCAGGCGCACCTCACCCGATGGTTCCGGCGAGTCGTGGGCGTCACACCCGGCGTTTACCGCAACAGCGTTCAAGACAGCATGGTCCGCCGCATCGCATCCTGAACCCGTCAATCGGTCGCATATCCCGGGCCGCCATGCCGTCCGGCGCGTGTCGTCCAGTCGCCTGTCACGCGCCGGCCCCCGCGGTGGCGTGTCGCGGGCCATGCGTCCACAGGGGCTCCGTCACGGAACGTCCGTCGAACCATGCGTGTTGAGGACGTCTGACGCGGACGCGCCCTGTGCGCTCGGCACTCGTCCGTGGGACCGGGGGCCGCAGCGTGGATCAGATCCTGTCGCGGGATCGCGCGCCGGTAGGCGCCCGTAGTTGTGGGTCGCGCTCCTGGGCGGCGGAGCGGGGCATCGGGAATGGAGGTCGGGGTGAGCCGTCGAGGTTGGGCGCTGTTCGTGCTGATGGGGGTGCTGTGGGGCATCCCCTACCTGATGATCAAGGTGGCGGTCGAGGATGTCTCGGTGCCCATGGTGGTGTTCGCGCGGACGGCGCTGGGCGCGGCCGTGCTGCTGCCGCTGGCGATCCGGGCGGGGCGGCTCGATGTGGTGCGCCGGCACTGGCGTCCCCTGCTGGCCTTCACGGCGGTGGAGATCCTCGGCCCGTGGGCGCTGCTGTCGCACGCCGAGACCGAGCTGACCAGTTCGATGACGGGCCTGCTGATCGCCGCGGTGCCGATCGTCGGGGTCGTGCTCGCCAGGCTCGTGGGTGACGCCGAGCGGCTCGGCCCGGTGCGCTGGGCGGGGCTGCTGGTCGGGCTGACCGGCGTCTGCGTCCTGGCCTGGCCGCATCTCGGCGGCGGCAGCGCGTGGGCGGTCGGCGAGGTCATGCTCGTCGCGCTCGGCTACGCGATCGCGCCGATGATCGCGCTCCGCCGGCTGCAGGACCTCCCGAGCCTCCAGATGGCCGCGTTCTCGCTGGCCATCGCCGCGGCCGTCTACACGGGGCCCGCGGTGCTCACCTGGCCGGACTCGATGCCGAGCACGCGGGTGCTGGCCGCGCTCATCGCGCTCGGCCTGGTGTGCACGGCGCTCGCCTTCATCGTGTTCTTCGAGCTCATCCGGGAGGTCGGCGCGTCCCGGGGGATGGTGTTCACCTATGTGAACCCGGCCGTCGCGGTCGCCGCCGGTGTGGTCTTCCTCAGCGAGCCGTTCACCGGCACGATCATGCTGTCGTTCGCGCTGATCCTCGGTGGTTCCGTCCTCGCGACCGTGCAGCGCCGCCAGGCGCCCGCACCCACCCCCGACCCGGAGGGCACGCGGCGCGATCCGGCGGTCAGCGAAGGGTCACTGTGAACTTCGCGGGCTTCCCGATGTTGCCCGCTGGGTCGATCGCCCGGTATTCGATGGTGTGCCGGCCCTTGCCGAGTCTGCCGTGGGTGAGGCCGTCGATGACGGTGCCTTCCGCGGTGAACAGCCATGGGGCGGACGAGTCGGTCGGCCAGCCGAAGTAGTTGAACCAGCCGTCGCCGTCCACGCGGAACTCTGTGACGACCGCGCCGGGACGGTCGTCCTCGCCCGTCAGCCGCATCGTGAAGGGACCGTCGAAGACGTAGGAGCCTCCTGGACGAGCGTGCGCCGCCTCCGACAGTTCGTAGGACGCTGTCGGAGGTTGCCCGTCGATCGTCCAGGCCCGGCTACGGGAACCGACACGCGCGACCAGTTGATGTGTGCCCTTTGACAGGTCGAGGCGTGCGAGATCGATGTCGCGGTCACCGCCCCGTACCCCTCGCCCGTCGACCTCCCAGCGAACGGTGGGTGCGCTGCGCGTCGGGTGCGTTGTCTCCACGTACACGACCGATTCACTGCCCACGGGCTTGTCGGTGGGTGTGGACGAGGTGAAGTCGACCGGCACGTGCTCTGGCGTGGTGGCGATGTCGGTGTCGACCGTCCACGTGCGGGTCTGGGTGAGTGCCGGCGTGGCGCGTATGGCCGGGTCCCTGACGAAGTGTGTGGGGTCGGTGACCTTCACCTGGACGGTGTGCAGGCCCTTCTTGAGTCGCAACCGGGTCAGGTCAAGGTCGGAGCCCTTCCGCACGACACGCCCGTCGACCGTCCACGTCACGGACAACCGGTGCCTGGCCGGGTGCATGGTCTCCACCCACAGGACACGGTCATCGCCCACGGCCGTGTCGTTCCGCGTGTGCGCCTGGATCAGGTTGACCTTGGCTGAGATCCGCTGGGTCATCTGTTCGCGGGCGACCTGGTCGAAGTAGTAGCCCAGCGTTTTCATCATCGAGTGCTGGCTCGGCCTCCACACGCCCTTACTGAAGTAGAGCCCGCCCTCGTACCGCCCTATGGTGCCCCCGGACTCGCTTCGTTCACCGAGCCACCGCCACCACTTCTTCTTCTGCGACTTCATCTCGTGCTCTGTCAGCAGCGTGTGGTGGACGGACTCAGGCTCAGGACCGCTGTACGTCCCACCCGGAACGCCACGCTGGTAGTAGTCGTACTCGTCGTTCAACCCACCCAGCGAGTGGCCCAACTCATGCGGCGCGATGAGTGCAGACATCGCGTTCCCGCCCGACGCCGTCGCGTAGGCGCCGCCTGCTCCGCCGTAGGTGTCGCTGTTGGCGAGCGCGAGAATCTGGCGGTTTCCTGTGGTCGTCCCTGCGACGAGGTCCGCATACGTCTTGGCCGCGGTGGAGTCGACCGTGAGAAGCCGCTGGATACCGTCCTCCCTGCACCCGCTCCAGAACGCCATGCGCAGCGGCGTCGTCCGGCGTGGGGAAGTCAGCGACGGGTCGCAGCTCACCCCAGACTCACCGGACGGAATCTCGACCGCGTACACGTTCATGTAACTCCGGTACGACTTGAACGGCTCGATCGTCCACAGGTCGTTCAGGTGCTCGGCGAGATGGGCGCGGAACTTCGGCATGTCCTCCGGCGTGTAGCCGTCGCCAAGAACGACCAAGTTGAAGCGCTTGGCCGGATCCCCGGTGATCTGAACAGGGACGACCGTCGCGTCCTCGGGCTCCACCGCCTCCGCGGGCACCGCCGTCAGGGACAGGACGGCCACGGCCGCCGCGACGGCCACGGCCACCCGGCCCGTCCACATGAGCAGACCTCCTCGCGTGGGCGCGCGGCGGGCGGGGTGCGGCCCGGAGGGCGCCGGCTCACCCCGCTGATCAAGCGGGGACAGTCCGGATTATCACCCGCAATCCGTCCAGTCGCTAGCGTTTGTCGCGCTGGCCGTCCGCGAGCCCCCGCGCGACCCGATGCCCGCCGGCCCGCCGCTGCACGGCCGCCGACAGGCCGGGCGCGACCCCGCCCAGCCTGGCCCCGAGGCGCAGCCCGAGCGGCGCCACGTCGACCTCCGCGATGTTCCGCTCGATGGCCCGGACGGTCGCCCGCGCCACGTCACGAGGCGTCCGCGTGCCGACGCCCTTGGGCAGCGTGACCCCGGCGTCGGCGAACATGCCCGCGTCCCGGATGAAGCCGGGGAACACCGTCGACACGCCGACGCCGTGCGGCCGCATGTCCTCCCGCAGAGCCAGTGCGAATCCCCGCATTCCGAACTTCGTCGCGTTATAGAGGGACGCGTGGCCGGACGCCGTCTTCCCGGCGAGGGACGACACGAACACCAGGTGCCCCCGGCCACGTTCGGCCATCTGCGCCCCCGCGAGCTTCGCCATCACGATCGGTGCCCGCAGGTTGACGTCCAGCACGCGGTCGATCTCGGTCATCGAGTATTCGTCGAGCAGGCCGGACGCGGGCAGCGCCGCGTTCGCGACCAGCACGTCCACCCGGCCGACCTCGTCCAGCAGCAGCTCGGCCGCCGCACGATCCGCCAGGTCGGCCACGATGGCCCGGCCGCCGAGCCGCTCCGCCAGGGGTTCGAGGACGTCCGCCCGCCGGCCCGTGAGGACGATCTGCCCGCCGCGATCGGCCAGCGCGATCGCCAGCGCCCGGCCGATCCCGCCCGTCGCCCCGGTCACCAGGACGGTCGCTCCACCCAGCTCCATGACGTGATCCTTTCGGATCACATGCCGATGCGCCAGAGCAGCAGAATTATCGACGAGAGCACCAGCCCGGCCGCGCCGAGCGGAACCTCACCCATCGCGATCATGGCCGTGCAGCCCGTCGCGGTCAGGCCGGCGACGAGCACCATCCCCCGGCCGCCGGACGGCTCCTCCCGCGGCGCGCCGGAGTCGAACTCGCGTTCCCAGCGCCGGAAGTCGTCCTCTGCCATCGGTACTCCCGAAGGTCCGTCCCACGGATTATGCGACCGCCCGGCCACCCCCGCGCAATGGCGCGGACGTGACAGCACCCCCACCGGGATTGGACGCCGGGTCCGATACGGGCGAGGGGGTGCGGATCGCCCGCGAACGGTTGCTAGGCTGCTGAGAGCCTGGGAAAGCAGACGCTGATGCGAACGCGTCCCGGGTTTTGACTTCATAGTCGAGGTGAAGGGGTCCCACCATGAAGAAGCTGCTCGTTCTTGCCGTCGTCGCACTTGGTGGCTTCGCCGTCTGGCGCCGGATGCAGCAGGACCGCGCCGAGCTGGACCTGTGGACCGAGGCCACGTCGTCCGACAGCTGAGCCGCCGGCGATAAGGCCCCGGCGTGAACGAAGCAGAGCCGATCACCGTCGCCTGCCTCGATCTCGCCGGGACCACTGTCGCGGACGGCGACACCGTCCGCACCGCCTTCACGGAGGCGATCGCCGCCCTGGGGATCGTCTCCGGCACGGCGGCCCACGAGCGCGCCCTGGCACGCCTCCGCGAATCACACGGTGAGTCGCAGATCGGCATCTTCCGGTCGCTTTTCGACGAGCCCCGCGCCCAGGCCGCGCACCTGGCCTTCGAACGCTCCTACGACGAGCTCGTCGACCGCCGCGGCCTGCAGCCCGTCCCCGGCGCCGCCGAAACCCTCGACCTCCTCCGCGGCGCCGGCATCAGCGTCTGCCTGCTGACCGCCTTCAACCGCCGCACGCAGGCCCGCGTCCTCGACACCCTCGACTGGTGGCACCGCGCCGACCTGACGCTCTGCCCCAAGGACGCCCCCCGCGACCGCCCGCGGCCCGACCTCATCCTCACCGCGGCCCTGCGCCTGGGCGTGGACGACGTCCGCAACATCGCCGTCTGCGCCGACACGGCCACCGCCATCCGCGCGGGCCGCCGCGCCGGCGCCTCCATCGTCGCCGGCACCCTGACCGGCGCCCACGACCACGACCGCCTCCGCACCGCCGGCGCCACCCACATCCTCCCCAGCGTCACCGCCCTCC
>NZ_SMKB01000135.1:0-19734 GCF_004348575.1 Actinomadura sp. 7K534 | reverse complement strand
GCCCCGCTGCGCGGGGGACCGGCCCCCTCCCCGACCTGAACGCCGCGGCATCCTCCGGGAAACCCGGTGACCGGCTGAACGATCCTCCTCGCCGGGCTCCCGTCCCGAAGCCGGACCGGGCCTCGGCGGGTCTTTGCGGTGCGGGATGAGTTTTCGCGATGAGTTCCGCGGTGTCCGATGGTCGTACCGTCGAACGCGTTACCGGGAGGGACTCAGATGCGCAGTGTGACCTATTCAATGGCCGTGTCGCTGGACGGCTACGTCATCGGGCCGGACGGCGGCTTCCAGTGGGCGGAGCCCGACGAGGAGGTCTTCCGCTTCGCCACCGACGAGGTCCGGGACGTCGGCGTCCACCTGATGGGACGACGGCTGTACGAAACGATGCTCTACTGGGAGACCGCCGAACAGGACCCGAAGACCAGTGATCTGGAGCGCGAGTTCATCGCCGTCTGGAACCCGCTCCCGAAGGTGGTGTTCTCCAACTCGCTGTCGGCGGTGCGGGGCAACGCGCGCCTGGCCTCCGGCGGCCTGGCGGAGGAGATCGAGCGGCTGCGGGCCGAGCCGGGCGAGGGGAACATCGCGATCGGCGGCGCGACACTCGCCGCCGAGGCCGCCGCGCTGGACCTGATCGACGAGTACCGGGCCAGGGTCTGCCCGGTACTCGTCGGCGGCGGCACTCCGTTCTTCCCCCGGCACGAGCGGCACGTGGATCTCGAACTCGTCGAGACCCGCACCTTCGCCTCGAAGGTCGTCTTCCTCCACTACCGCGTGGCGCGTTAGCCGCCTAGTCCCGCGGGTCAGCGGCCAGGAAGGACGTGATCACGGGGGCGACCTGGTCCGCGGGCGCGGCGTGGTCTTGGCCTTCCAGCAACGTGTACTCGCCGTTCGGCAGCAGGGCGGTCAGGCGCGTCGCGGCGTCGCGGAAGAAGGGCGGGCTGGCGCTGCCCGCGATCAGCAGGGTCGGGACGGTGATGGCGCGGGCCAGGTCTTCCGGGATCGCGCCGCCCCGGGCGGTGTCGCCCATGACCTCGAAGTCGTAGGGCATCGTCGGGGCTACCGCCTGCATGTCCGGGTCGGCGGCCATCCCTTCGGCCATTTCCGGGGGCATGCCCGACGCGGCCAGGAAGAGCTTGATCGCATCGGCCCGGCGGTCGTCCTTGAGGGCCGCCTGGACGTTCTCGGCCAGCTCCCGCGCGGTTCGCCTCTCGTCCTCGTCGTCGGAGCCGTAGGGCGGCTCGTGCAGGACCAGCCTGGTGATCGGCCAGCCCGCGGCGGCCGCTTCCAGGGCGAGGCCCGCGCCGGAGGAGTGGCCGTAGACCGCGGCCGAGCCGCCGGCCTCGGTGATCAGTGCGGCCAGGTCCTCGATCTCCCGCCGCACGGCGTACGGGGGCGTGTCGTCGCTCTCGCCGCGGCCGCGCCGGTCGTAGTTGAGCACCGTGAAGCGTTCGGCGAGCCGCCCGGCCAGTTCCCGCGTGGCGGGGCGGGCGCAGAACATGCCGCCGATGAGGACGACCGCCGGGCCCCCGCCCAGGCGGTCGTAGGCGATGCGGGTCCCGTCCGCCGAGGTCGCGAAGTCGGTCATGCGCACTCCTTTCGTCGTCGGGTACGGACCGGGCGGCCGGTGAGAACTCATCGGGGCCCGCCCTGGACAAACGCGTAACACGATGGTTACATGTTTTTCGTGGACGTCTTCGATGCCGTGGCGGATCCGGTGCGGCGGCGGATCGTGGTGCTGCTCGGTGACGGGCCGCGGACCGCCGGGGCGCTGGCGGCCGCGTTCCCGGAGATCAGCCGGCCCGCCGTGAGCCGGCACCTGCGGGTGCTGCGCGAGGCGGGGCTGGTCGAGGCAGAGCTGGTGGGCCGGGAGCGGCACTACCGGGTCGAGCACGGTCCGCTGCGGGAGATCGAGCGCTGGCTCGCCACCGCGCGGCGGCGGGCGTGGGACCAGCGCCTCGACGCACTGGAGACAGAGGTCCACCGCACGCGACGCGACCGCGCGCGTGGCCCGGGCGAAGAGCCCATGGACGCGAGGAGTACGGGATGACGCCCACACCGACCGGCAGGCTGATCGCCGCGGCGACCGGCACGGACCTGGAGATGACGCGCGAGTTCAAGGCACCGATCGAGGACGTCTGGGCGAGCATCACCGAGCCCGAGCGGACGGCCCGCTGGTTCGCCCACTGGACGGGTGAGGGCAAGCCCGGCGCCAAAGTGCGGCTCACGCTCGTCATGGAGGAGGGGCAGCCGGAGAGCGACATGACGATCATCGCCTGCGAACCGCCGCGCAGGCTGGAGGTCGAGGCGGTCGACGAGTACGGGCGGTGGCACCTGGAGGCGCGCCTGGCGGAGGCCGGGGGCGTGACCACCCTGACCTTCCTGCACCACCTCGACCCGGACACCGACGTGTCCACCACCGGGCCCGGATGGGAGTACTACCTGGACCGGCTCGTCTCCTCGATGACGGGCGCGCCGGTGGCGGACTTCGACGCCTACTACCCGGGGCAGGTCGAGTACTACAAGGGCCTTTCCGCGAGCTGACCCTCGTCCGGGCGATGAATTCCTCTGGGATTGCGAGTCTGCCTGACCGCACCTACATCACCTGGAGGAATCCATGACGACCAGCGGAACCCTTCGCGTGCCGGACGCGCGGCTGCACTTCGAGGTCCGCGGCCGGGGCCCGCTCGTGGCGCTCGTGGGCGCGCCGATGGGCGCGGCGGCGTTCGAGCCGCTCGCCGACCTGCTCGCGAGCGACCACACCGTCCTGACGACCGACCCCCGGGGCATCGGCCGCAGCCCGGTCGACGACCCTGAGCAGGACTCGACGCCGCCGCTGCGCGCCGACGACCTGTCGCGCCTCATCACGGAGGTGGACGCCGGACCGGCCGTGGTCCTCGGCTCCAGCGGCGGCGCCTGCACCGCCCTCGCGTTCGCGCAGGCCCACCCCGGCCAGGCCCGCCTGGTCATCGCGCACGAACCGCCGCTGGACGAGCTGCTGGACGACCGCGACGCCCTCTACAAGGCGACGGACGAGATGATCGCCACCTACCTGAGCGGCGACGTGATGGGCGCGTGGCGCGCGTTCATGGCGCTGAGCGACATCCACCTGCCGGACGGGGCGCTGGAGCACATGTTCGGCGGGGACCGCGACCCGCAGGACGTCGCCGACGAGCGCCGCTGGTTCGAGCACGAGCTGCGCGAGACCGTCCACTGGAAGCCCGACCTCGCCGCCCTGCGCGCGGTCGCGTCCCGCATCGTGGTCGGCATCGGCGAGGACTCCGCGGGCGAGCTGTGCGACCGCGCCTCCCGGGCGCTCGCCGGGGAGCTCGGCATCGAGCCGACGCTGTTCCCCGGCGGCCACACCGGCTTCGCCGACGCCCCGGAGTTCTTCGCCGTCCACCTCCGGAAGGTCCTCGCCGCGTCCTCCTGAATCTCCCGGCAGCCGGAGGTCGGAGGGCCGGGCCGGGGACGACGACCGGACGCCTCTATCGGGGGGCGGTGTCACGGCGGCGTGCGGGTAATGACACACTTACTGAAGTTTGTCTCATGGAGGTGTCAATGCCCGCGACGATCCAGCCGCCCGAGAGCGTCACCTGGCGCGTCCACCTCGACCGCACCATGTGGGTCGGCGGGGTGCGCAGCCTGATGCTGCAAGCACTGCATCCGATGGCGATGTGGGGCGTCTGGCAGAACTCCAACTTCCGTGAGGACCCCTTCGGCCGGCTGCAGCGGACCTCCGACTTCGTCGGCCTGGGGACGTTCGGCAGCCCCGAGGAGGTGGAGCAGGCGGCCTACCGGGTCCGGGAGATCCACCGGAGCCTGCGCATCCTCAACCACGACACCGGCAAGAGGGAACGGCTCGACCAGCCCGAACTGCTGCTCTGGGTGCACTGCGCCGAGGTGTACTCGTACCTGGAGGTCGCGCGCCGGGCGGGCCTGCCGCTCACCGGCGCCATGGCCGACCGCTACCTGGCGGAGCAGCGCAGGTCGGCCGAGCTCGTCGGCCTGCACGCCGAGGACGTCCCCGGCACCGTCGCCGACATGGAGGCGTACTTCGCGGAGATGCGGCCCCGGCTGCGGGTCACGGAGGAGGCGGCGGAGACCGTCCGGTTCCTGATGTGGCCGACGATGCCGGAGAACCTGAAGTTCCTGGCGCCCGGCAAGCCGGGCTACTTCCCGTTCGGCGCGCTCTGCTACTACGCGCTGCCCGACTGGGCCCGCGCGATGTACGGGGCGCTGCCCGAGGTGCCGCAGCCGGCGGTGACGGCGGCGCTCAGGTCGTTCCGCCTGGCGATGAACGCGGTGCCGGAGCGGCTGCACGACCACGCCTTCGCCAAGCCCACCCGGGACATGCTCGAACGCACCCGGCAGCGGCTCGCCGCCGAGGGCTACGACGTGAGCCGGGGCCTGTTCGGCCTGCGCGACCCGCGGCGCTGGCCGGCCGGGAAGACCCTCACCCCCGCGTAGGCGTCGACCGCCTAGGCGTCGACCTGGCCCTCGTCGTCGGCGGGCAGGGCCGCCCAGGGCTCCTTGCGCGGGGCGGCCTCCTGCCCTTCGGGGCAGTGGCGGGCGAAGTCGCACCAGGAGCACAGGTTGCCCGTGCGCGGCGGGAACAGCTCGTCGTACGGGGCGTGGTCGACGGCGGCCGGGCGGGCGTCCCCCACCCGAGGTTTAGGCACGGCCCCCGTCATGGCGCGACCCTCTGTGGGGGGACGACCCCCCACACCCCCCGCCAAAGCGCGGTAGCCCTCGTCGGCATCGGCGGCCTCGGAGGCGATCTGCTCGGCGCGGCGGATGTGCCGGCTCAGGGACTCGTCGGTGTGGTCCCAGGCCGCGACCTCGCCGGACGGCAGGTGGTGCAGCTCGACGCGGTGGCAGGGGCGGCGCAGCACGCGGGACGCGGCGACGGCGTAGATGGCGAGGGCGAGGGACCCGCGGGCGTCGTCGGACGTGGGGACGCGGCGTCCCGTCTTGTAGTCGACGACGGCGAGTTCGGAGCCGCGGGCGTCGAGCCGGTCGATGCGGCCCGACACGGCGATGCGGTCGGTGCGGGTCGCGACCGTCCGCTCGACGCCGACCGGCTCGTCGGACGGGTCGAGGCCAGCCGCGTACCGCTCGGTCATCTCGCGGGCCCGGTCCCGCCACCGCGCGGACTGCGCGTCGTCGCGGAACCCGTCCGTCAGCCAGCCGCGGACGAGCAGGCTCCCCGCGGCCTCCGGGGTGCGGCCGCCGGGCGGCAGCCGCCACCAGCCCGCCAGGGCGTTGTGGACGCTCGCGCCGACGCTGTTGTGCGCCCACGGCGGGCCCTTCGGCGGCATCGGACGGTCGAGGTACGTCATCCGGTACCGGCGCGGGCAGTCGAGCCAGGTGTTCAGCCTCGACGGCGTGCACGTGTACAGCCGCCGGGGCATGCCGTCGAAGCCGAGCTGCTCGGCGCTCAACGAGGCCGTCAGTCCTCGTCCTGAGCGAGCGCGCCCCACGACTCCCAGCGGGAGTCCTCTTCGCCGACGGTGGTCTCCTCGCCCTGGGCGGGCAGGACCTTCAGGTCCTTGGGGAGCGGGGTGAGCAGCGCGCCGATGGAGTTGAGCTGCTTGCGCAGGTCCTCGTAGACGCCGCCGATGGAGCCGGGGCGGCCGCGGTGCAGCGTGTCGCCGGAGAACAGGACGCCGAGCTGCTCGCTGATCACGCAGACGCTGCCGGGGGTGTGGCCCGGGGTGTGCACGATCTCCAGCTGGGCGTCGGCGATCTCGAAGACGCCGCCGTCCTCCAGCCAGATGTCGGGTTCGAGGGAGCGCAGGGCCTTGGCGTCGTCCTCGTCGTCCTCCTCCTTGGCGAGGCGGCCGAAGTAGTCGCGCCACAGCAGCCGGTCGCCGCGGTGCAGCGCGATCGGGGCCCAGTTCTCCTCGTCCTCCTCACCGGCGGCGGCGACCTCGAGGACCACGTTGAGGTGGTGCTCGTTGCCGTCGCTGAGCAGGACGGCCATGACCTCGCGGTCACCGACCTCCTTGAGGATGGCCTCGGCGTCGTGCGCCGGATCGATCACGATGACCTCGTCGTCGTCACCGATGATGTAGGTGTTGTTCTCGACGTCGTACTCGGTGTCGTCGAGGGAGAGCCGCCCCGACGTCACGACCTGTTCGATGCGCGCGTCCACCCTCCGAAGCCTATCGTGCTTCGCGTCACGTTTCGGGCAGTCGGAGATCATCACGGACGGCGCCCGCCAGCAGCCGCTCGTAGTCGGCGGGCGCGGTCGTCTCGGCGCCGAGGCGGTCGCCGGTGAGGTCCCCGTGGTCGTCGCTGGAGCCGGTCACCGCGAGGTCCAGGGCGGACGCGAGGTCGCGCAGGTGAGCGCGGTCCTCGGGGGCGTGGTCGGGGTGGTCGGCCTCGACCCCGGCGAGCCCGGCGGCGGCGAGCCTCTCGACCGCCTCGTCGGCGACGACGTACCCGCGGCGCCGCGCCCTCGGGTGGGCCAGCACGCACACTCCCCCGGCCGCGCGGACGAGCCCGATCGCCCGCTCCGGTTCGAGCGCGTACCGCTCGGCGTAGGCGCGGCCGCCCTGCGCGATCCAGCGCGGGGTGAACGCCTCGTCGGTGTCGCGGATCGCGCCCGCCGCGACCATGGCCCGCGCGATGTGCGGCCGCCCGACCGCCTCTCCCCTGGCCAGGGAGCGGACCATGTCCCAGGTGACGGCCACGCCGAGCTCGCGGAGCCGGTCGACCATGGCCCGCGCCCTGATCACCCGGTCGTCGCGGATCCGGGCGAGTTCGGCGGCCAGGTCCGGGGCGTCCGGGTCGAACAGGTAGCCGAGCATGTGGAGGCTGCGGCCGTCCTGCCGGCACGACAGCTCGATGCCCGGGACGAGCGTCAGCCCATCGGGCAGCGCCCCCGCGGCCTCGTCCCAGCCGGCGACGGTGTCGTGGTCGGTGAGCGCCAGGACGTCGAGGCCGTTCGCCCGCGCCCGCCGGACGACCTCCGCGGGCGGCCGGGTGCCGTCGGACGCGTCGCTGTGGCTGTGCAGATCGATCCGCATGCCCCGTTCATACCAGCGTCAGTCGTCGAGCCGCGGGCTGTAGGCGCCGTAGGGGAGGTCGAGTTCCATCCCCGGCTCGCGCAGATCGAGCAGCGTCTGGCGCTCCAGCAGGAGCACCCCGGCATCGGCGGGCCAGAGCACGACCCAGAGCCAGTGGCCCATCGCCTCTCCCACGAACACGGCGCGGTCGGCCCGGCCGTTGACCGTCCACATCGGCACGGAATGCCCGCAGGTCGCCGCGGGGCCGCTGACGTCGAGCTTCACGTGCGGCGGCCCGTCGAACACCTCGCCCGGGTCGGAGCCGTCGAGGCCCGCGTAGTGGGCGCCGAGGCCGATGCCCGGCTCCTCGGCGATCAGCACCATGTCGGCGGGGCCGGCGAGCAGCCCCGGCCCGGACACGGCCACCGCCGTCGCCCGCGCGCCGCTGCGGTCGTCCCCGACCGTGGCGAAGCCCGTGACGAGCCAGCCCAGCGGAAGGGGCCAGGGCGTCCAGACGGGGACGCGGGCGTCGCGCAGCACGGCGGCCAGCCCGTCCGGGCCGGGTCGCTTGGACGGCTGCCTCGGGAGGACGACGCCGTGCACGCCGCAACTCCAGTCGCTGGACCAGAGGCCCGGCGCATGCAGAGGACCCGCGCAGCGCGGGCAGGTGGGCTCCGCCCTCATGACTACCCACCCTGCGCGGCATCTTCCCGGCCCGTCAAGGCCGGACGGGTCGCCGCGTGGAAAAGGGGGAACAAAATGAGGTCATGCGTGTGCGTTGTGTCGGCGGGATCGTGCAGGACGGCGACGGGCGGCTGCTCCTGGTGAAGCGGGCGCGCCCGCCGGGCGAGGGCCTGTGGTCGATCCCGGGCGGGCGGGTCGAGCCCGGCGAGGACGATGCGGCCGCGCTCGTGCGGGAGCTGAAGGAGGAGACCGGGCTGGACGTCGTGGTCGGCGCGCTGGCCGGGACGGTGGAGCGCCCGGGTCCCGGCGGCGTCACCTACGAGATCCACGACTACGCCGCGACGGTGGCGGGTGGAACCCTCCGCGCCGGGGACGACGCGGCCGAGGCCCGTTGGATCGCTCCGGACGCGCTGGGGGACCTCCCCGTCGTGCCCGGCCTGCTCGACGCGCTCGTGCTGTGGGGCCTGCTGTGAGACCCGGGCCGTGACGCGGCTATGAGACGTGCGCGGGGCTGACGTCAGCGGTCACCGGGGCGTCGTCCTCCGCGGGGGTCGAGCTGACGGTCTGGACGCGCAAGCGCCGCGCCAGCCGGACGGCCACGGCCGCGAACAGGACCATCGGCACGATGTCGGCCACGACGACCTCCCACGGAACGTCGCCCTGCACGATGTCCAGTTCCCCCACGGCGGCGGAGAACATGAACGCCAGCAGGTTGTTGAACACGTGGAGGGCGATGGCCGCCTCCAGCCCGCCCGTGCGCACCGTCACCCACGCCGCGATGGCGCCGAAGGCGAAGATGTCGAGGATCCCCCAGCCCGTGTAGCCGTGCCCGGCCGTGAACAGGGCGGAACCGACGACGATGCCGGGCCAGGGCGTGCGGAACACGACGCTGAGCGCCCGCCCGACCTTCCGCTTGGCGTTCTCCAGCGTGCATGCGCCCAGGGCCTGCAGGATCCAGCCGCGGAAGACGTACTCCTCCGCCGCGGCCTGGAACGGCACCAGGAGGAGAATGACGACCGCCGGGACGAGGAACTGCCCCCACCCGACCCACTCCTCGTCACCGCCGGACGGCTCGTCCATGGCCATCTCCGCCAGGAGCGACGTCCCGAACGTCACGATGCAGAACCCGACCGCGAGGCCGCAGCAGACCAGCAGCCACTTCCAGCGCAGCCGGCCCGCGACCGACGAGAGCGTGCCGGGCGCGCGCCGCTGGATGCCCCACGCCGCGAAGAACGCCACCGGCAGGAACACCGCGAGCATGGCCAGGTTGATCGCCAGGTCGGCGGTGTCGTTCTCGAACACCGTGGCGTTCGTGCCGGTCGTGTCGGGCAGCTCCCCGGTCACCGCCCAGGCGATGACCGTCCCGACGATCATGAGCCCCATCACCAGGCCGATGCCGATGACGAGGATCGTCAGCGAGCCGACCAGGGGACGCCACCAGCGGTGCGCCTCGTTCCGTGCCAGGTGGTGGAACGGGCTGCCGGCCGGTGCCTTGACCGTCCAGGACGTCTTGACGGGCTGCATCCCGTAGCCCGGGTACCCCTGCGGATACGGAGCCTGCCCGTAGGCGCCCTGCCAGTAGGGATCCTGGGCGGGCTGCCCGTACGTCGGGTCCCACCCCGGCGGCTGCGCCGGGGCGCCCGGCCAGTACGGCGTCCCCGCGGTGTAGGGCTGCGCCTGCCCGGGATCGGGCGGCCCGGGTGCGGGCGGCCCGGGTGCGGGCGGCCCGGGTGCGGGCGGCCCGGGTGCGGGCGGCCGCTCCTCCCCGGGGCGCGGGTCCGCGGGCCGCTCGCCGGACATGCCGGGGTCCAGCGGGGTCCAGCCGTCGGCTTCCCCTGGTTCTGACACGTTCGGCCCTCCCGAAGCCCTTACATCCGTGGACGAATCGTACGGGCGGTCAGTTCCCCCGGGGGTCGAAACGCTTCGTGCGCGCCAGCCCGGCCGCGCGGCCCTTGGCGGCGACGACCAGGGCCATCTTCCGGGACGCCTCGTCGATCATCTCGTCGCCGAGGACGGCGGCGCCGCGGCCCTCCACCGTGACGTAGTGGTCGTAGGCCTCAAGGATCAGCTCGGCGTGGTCGTAGTCCTCCTGGGACGGGGAGAAAACCGCGTTCCCGGCCTCGATCTGGGACGGGTGCAGCACCCACTTCCCGTCGAACCCCAGCGCCGCGGACCGCCGCGCGACCCGCGTGAACGCCTCCACGTCGCGGACGTTGAAGTAGGGCCCGTCGATGGCCTGCAGGTCGTTGGCGCGGGCGGCGACCAGGATCCGCATCAGGATGTAGTGGTAGGCGTCGCCCTCGGTGTAGCCGGGCGGCTGCTCCCCCACGACGAGCGTGCCCATGTTGAGCGACGCCATGAGGTCGCCGGGCCCGAGGACGAGCGTCTCCAGCCGCGGCGAGGACGCCGCGATCGCGTCGATGCCGGCGAGGCCCCGGGCGTCCTCGATCTGCGCCTCGATGCCGATCCGGCCGACCGGCAGGTCCGTCGCCCGCTCGATCTGGGTGAGGAGCCGGTCGAGCCACTGGACGTAGGAGGCGTCCCGCACCTTCGGCAGCATGATCGCGTCGAGGTCGGCGCCGGCGCCCTCCACGACCTCGATCACGTCCCGGTACGCCCAGTGGGTGTCCAGGTCGTTGACGCGCACCACCCGCGTCTTGCCGGACCAGTCGCCCTCGTTGAGCGCCGCGACGACCGTCCCGCGGGCGTCCTCCTTCGCGGACGGCGCGACGGCGTCCTCCAGGTCGAGGAAGATCTCGTCCGCGGGGAGCCCCTGCGCCTTCTCGATGAAGCGGGCGTTGCTGCCGGGGACCGCGAGCGTGGTACGACGTGAGCGCATGGCCCCGGATGCTATCCACCGGTGTGAGACCCTTCTGACATGGGTGACGGGCATGGCTGAGCTGAACCGGGCGCTCGTCGAGGAGGCGGCCAAGAAGTCGGACCTGCTGTGGCTGGACCTCCCCGGCCTGCGGCAGCCGAGGGCGGCCTGGCACGTGTGGCACGACGGCTCCGCCTACGTGCTGACCGGCGGGGAGGGCGAGCAGCCCCTGCCCGGCCTCCCGGAGTCCGCGCAGGTCACGGTGATCCTGCGCAGCAAGGACAAGGGCGGCCGGCTGGTCTCGTTCGTCGCCGACGCCGAGCCGGTCGAGCCGGGCACCGAGCTCTGGGACGCCGTCGCGCCGCTGCTCGCCAAGGCCCGGCTGAACGCGGCGTCCCACGAGGGCCAGGTGGAGCGCTGGGCGACCGAGTCGTGGATCATCCGGCTGACCCCCGCGCTGCCGGTCACCGAGTCCACCGACGACTACGCGGCCGTCCGCCCCGTCCCGACGCCCGCGACGACCGCGGGCGCCCCGCCCCGCCTCTTCGGCGGCAAGCGCCGCCAGGTCGACCGCTAGCGCGTCACGCCGGGAGCCGGCGGCCTTCGGCCACCGCGCGGAGCTTGTCGGGGTTGGCGACCAGGTGCACGGCCCGGACCCGGCCGTCGCCGTCGACCTCGGCGGTGACGGTGCTGATCGGGCCGTCGGGGCCGTCCACGATGAGGGCCGGTTCGCCGTTGAGGTGGACGCGCCGCACCCGCATGTCGGCGGGGTCGACGCCCGCGTAGGGCTGGCCGTTGATCCCGGTGAGCCAGCGGCCGACCTTCTCCGCGCCGCGGATGACGCGCCGCGCCGCCCGGACCTTGCCGCCGCCGTCCGTCCACAGCGCCACGTCCGGGGCGAGGGCCTCCATGAGCCGGTTGATGTCGCCGCCGAGGACCGCGTCGAAGAACCGCTCGGTGACCTTGCGCCGCTCGCCGCCGCCCGCCTCGAAGCGGGTGCGCCGCGCCTCGACGTGCCTGCGCGCGCGGGTGCCGAGCTGCCGCACGGACGCCTCCGACCGGTCGAGCGCGCCGGCGATCTCCGCGTACGGGTAGCCGAACACCTCCTTGAGGACGAACACGGCCCGTTCGAGGGGGCTCAGCGTCTCCAGCACGACGAGCATCGCCATCGACACCGATTCGGAGAGCTCGGCGTTGTCGGCGATGTCCGGGGAGGTCAGCATCGGCTCGGGCAGCCACGGCCCGACGTAGGTCTCGCGCCGCGACTGCGCCGAGCGCAGCCGGTCCAGCGCCACGTTGGTGGTGATCCGGACGAGGTACGCCCTGGGTTCGGCGACGTCCGAGCGGTCCTTCGAGGACCAGCGGATCCACGCGTCCTGGACGGCGTCCTCGGCGTCGGCCGCGGTGCCCAGCATCCGGTACGCGACGGCGAACAGCAGGTTGCGGTGTTCCTCGAAAGGGTCCTCGAACTCGTCCCTCATGGTTCCACCCTTTCATGCGGGGGGACGTTCCCCCCGTGCCAGGGAAACGTGAGATGTCCCTCCCGTGGGCGTCCGATACGTCCGTCCGGTCCCGGATCAGGAAGGAGATCATGGGTAATGTCCTCGCCATGAGCGGAGCTCCATCACGGGTCTTCATCGCCCGGCTCGCGGGCGTCGCGGTGTTCGACCCGGCCGGTGACCAGGTCGGCAGGGTCCGGGACGTGGTGGTGGCGCTGCGGCTCGCACCGAGCCCGCCGCGGGTGCTGGGCCTGGTGGTGGAGGTCGCCTCGCGGCGGACCGTGTTCCTGCCGATCACGCGGGTGACGGTCATCGAGGCGGACGCGATCGTGTTCGACGGGCGGCTGAACGTGCGGCGGTTCAGCAAGCGCGAGTCGGAGACGCTGGCCATCGCCGAGCTGCTGGACCGCACGGTCCGCTTCCGGGACGGCGGCGAACCCGTCTCGGTCGTCGACGTGGCGATGGAGCCGACCCGCACCAGGGACTGGATCATCGGCAAGGTGGCCGTCCGGCGGCGGAGGGGCCGCGGGCTCCGCAAGCGCGGCGAGACCATCGTCGTGGACTGGGACGCCGTGGAGGGCTTCTCCGCCGTCGAGCACGGGCAGGGCGCCGCGGCGCTGATCGCCGCGTTCGAGGGGATGAAGCCCGCCGACCTGGCGAACGTCGTCCACGAGCTGCCGGAGAAGCGGCGGACCGAGGTCGCCGTGGCGCTTGACGACGAGCGGCTCGCGGACGTCCTGGAGGAGCTGCCCGAGGACGACCAGGTCGAGATCCTCGGCAAGCTCGGCGTGAACCGGGCCGCCCGCGTCCTGGAGGCCATGGGCCCCGACGACGCCGCCGACCTGCTCGGGGACCTGCCGACCGAGCAGCGGGAGCAGCTGCTGACGCTGATGGAGCCGCGGGAGGCGGCGCCCGTCCGGCGGCTGCTGACCTACGAGGACTACTCGGCCGGCGGCCTGATGACGACCGACCCGGTGATCGTCGCGCCGGACGCGACGGTCGCCGAGGCGCTCGCGCTGATCCGGCGGCCCGACCTGAACCCGGCGCTGGCCGCGCAGGTGTACGTGTGCCGGCCGCCGACCGCGACGCCGACCGGGCAGTACCTGGGGACGGTCCACTTCCAGAAGCTCCTCCGGGAGCCGCCGCCGACGCTCGTCGCCGGGATCGTGGACACCGAGCTCGACCAGCTGCGGCCCACGATGTCGCTGGAGGCCGTCGCGATGTTCCTTGCCACCTACAACCTCGTCGCGGGCGCCGTCGTGGACGAGAACGGCCACCTGCTCGGCGCGGTGACCATCGACGACGTCCTCGACCATCTGCTGCCGCTGGACTGGCGGGAGTCGCTGATGGACGCCGGCGCGGAGGAGTCGGCGGATCCCGAGGAAGAGGCTCTCCGGGGGAAGATGTGATGACGACACGGCAGATGACCGCCCGCCTGGACCAGCCGCGGGAGGTCCGCCGGACCTTCGTGCCGCACTACGACCCGGAGTCCTTCGGGCGGCTGTCCGAGCGGATCGCGCGGTTCCTCGGGACGGCCAGGTTCCTCGTCTACCTGACCGTGTTCATCACGGTGTGGATGGCGTGGAACATGCTCGCGCCCTCGTCCCTGCGGTTCGACCCGTACCCGTTCATCTTCCTGACGCTGATCCTGTCGATCCAGGCGTCCTACGCGGCGCCGCTGATCCTGCTCGCGCAGAACCGGCAGGACGACCGGGACCGCGTCCAGTACGAGCAGGACCGGTCGCGGAGCGAGCGCACCATCGCCGACACCGAGTACCTGACGCGGGAGATCGCCGGGCTGCGGGTGGCGCTGAGCGAGGTCGTCACCCGCGACTTCCTGCGCTCGGAACTCCAGCAGGTCATGAAGGAGCTGGACGCCAAGGACAGCGCCGCCTAGTCGGCGAGCTTGGCCAGGATCTCCTGCAGTGCGCGCAGATCGGGCTCGTCCAGGCGGCTCAGCACGTAGTCCCGGACGCCCTGCCGGTAGGTGGGGGTGGCCTCGTCGAGCCTGGCCCGCCCGGCGGCCGTCAGGTCCGCGTACAGGCCGCGCGCGTCGCTCGGGCACGTCTGCCGGGTGACCAGCCCCTCCCGCTCCAGCCGGTCGACGAGCCGGGTCAGGCCGCTGCGGGACAGCAGGACGCGGTCGGCGAGGTCGTTCATGCGGAGCCGCCCGGCCTCGCCGAGGTGCATGAGCACCTCGTAGGAGCCGACCGCGAGGTCGTGGCGGGCCAGCAGATCGGCTTGCACACGGCGGGAGATGCGCGCCTGGGCTCGGAGCATCGTGCGCCAGACGAGCAATTCGGCGGACGAGACGGTGCTGGTGGTCACGCACCGATGTTACGGCGGCGCGAGGGGACTGTGAGGACGGCCACCCGGATACCTCGGTTTTGCTTCGGGTTCGTACCATGGACCCATGGCCTCCCAGTTGACGACCGAGCAGGTGACCGCGGCGCTTGCAACCGTGAACGATCCTGAGATCCGCAAGCCCATCACCGAGCTCGACATGGTCAAGAGCGTCGACATCGGCGCGGACGGCGCCGTCCGCGTCGGCGTCTACCTGACCGTGGCCGGATGTCCGATGAAGGACACCATCACCAAGAACGTCACGGAGGCCGTCTCCAAACTCGAAGGCGTCGCCTCGGTGCACGTCGAGCTCGACGTGATGAGCGAGGAGCAGCGCAAGGACCTGCAGACCAAGCTGCGCGGCGGCGAGCCCGCCAAGGAGATCCCGTTCGCCCGGCCCGGCTCGCTGACCAAGGTCTACGCGGTCGCGAGCGGCAAGGGCGGCGTCGGCAAGTCGTCGGTGACGGTCAACCTGGCCGCCGCGCTCGCCGCGCAGGGCCGCAAGGTCGGCGTCGTGGACGCCGACATCTACGGCCACTCCGTCCCGCGCATGCTCGGCGTCGAGACCTCGCCCACCAAGGTCCAGGACATGATCATGCCGCCGTCGTCGCACGGCGTGAAGGTCATCTCGGTGGGCATGTTCACCGCCGGGAACCAGCCGGTCGTGTGGCGCGGCCCGATGCTGCACCGCGCGCTCCAGCAGTTCCTCGCGGACGTCTACTGGGGCGACCTCGACATCCTCCTGATGGACCTCCCGCCCGGCACCGGCGACATCGCGATCTCCGTCGCGCAGCTGCTGCCGTCCGCGGAGATCCTGGTCGTCACCACCCCGCAGCAGGCGGCCGCGGAGGTCGCCGAACGCGCCGGCGCGATCGCCGCGCAGACCCACCAGCAGGTCGTCGGCGTCATCGAGAACATGTCGTACCTGTCCTGCCCGCACTGCGGCGAGCGCCAGTACATCTTCGGCGAGGGCGGCGGCCAGACGGTGGCGGACGCCCTGACGAAGACCCTGGGCACCCGCGTCCCCCTCCTGGGCCAGGTCCAGATCGACCCCCGCCTCCGCGAGGGCGGCGACCATGGCGACCCCCTGGTCCTCTCCGACCCGGACGCCGGCGCAGCCAAGGAACTCCGCACGATCGCCGACACCCTGGCGGGCCGAAGCCGGGGCCTAGCAGGCATGTCCCTAGGCATCTCCCCGAAGAAGAGGTAGGTCTGCCAGCCCAGGGGGGCGACCCCCTGGAACCCCCTGCCGCACACGGCGGTCGCACACCCGCGGCACCAGTCCGATCCCGCAACACGCGGGCACCCACGTCTGACAATGCTGACTACACACGTGGCTGCCCGCGTGTGTGAGGGACTTGGAGTGGGACCCGCAGGTGCGAGTCCGACGTACATGATCGCCCACGGGTCGTGCGGCTGGAGGGAGTGCAGCGAGCGGAAGTCGCACGACCCGCCGAGCCGGGCGACCGCAGCGACACCCACACGTCCCGCACGGTCAAGCCAGCCCGCAACGGTGGCGTGAGGATCGACCGGCTCGCGACGGGGGGATTGGGGGGTCGCCCCCCCGAATTAAGTAGCCTCGACGTCGAACGGGGGGCGTTCGCCGTGGTCGAGGCGGTCGTCGGGGGCCTTGGCGTAGGAGAGTTCGTCGTCGAAGACTCCGCCCTTGCTGTTCAGGGGGGTGTCGTCGTCCTCCAGGAGGTGTTTGCGGACGAACGTCTTCGGGTTGAGGTCGTTGATGTCGAAGTCTTTGAACTCGGGGCCGAGGCCCTCCTGCAGGTCCGCCTTGGCGTTGTTGGCCATCTGGCGGAACTGGCGCAGCATGCGGCCCGCCTGGCCGGCGACCTGAGGCAGTTTGTCCCCGAAGATGACCAGGGCGAGCACGGCGAGCATCGCCATCTCACCGACTCCGACGTCGAACAACCCGGCCTCCATGCAGCGAAGGGGACCGGCCCTGCGGCGGACCGGCCCCCCAAGCGTATCCCGAGCCCGGACGAACCGGACCCCCGGCATTTCCCCGGCACGTGGTCGGCCGGAGAACCGTTCGGTTCTGCCTAGTCGGAGCCCAGGGTGACCTCGACGGTGCTTTCCCGGCCGTCGCGCTGGTAGGTGACCGTGATGCGGTCGCCGGGGGCGCGGCTGCGGATCTGCGCGATGAGGTCGGTGGCGTCCTCGATGGGCTTGTCGTCGATGCGGGTGATCACGTCACCGGGCTTGAGGCCGGCCTTGTCGGCGGGGCCGTTCCGGGTCACCGGCTCCTGCCCGTTGACGGCCTCCGGCATGATCCGCGCGCCGCCCTCCTGGTAGCGGGGGTCGGGGAGGACGCCGAGCTTGGCCTGCCGGACGCTGCCGTTGCGGATGATCTCCTCGGCGACCCGCTTGCCCTGGTTGATGGGGATCGCGAAGCCGAGGCCGATGCTGCCGCTCTGCTGCTCGCCGAGGCCCGACCCGCCGCCGAGGGTGGCGATGGCGGTGTTGATGCCGATCACGCGGCCCTTGGCGTCCACGAGCGGTCCGCCGGAGTTGCCCGGGTTGATCGCCGCGTCCGTCTGGATGGCGTTGAGGAAGGACGCGTCGCCGCCTTCGCCGCGGGTGGGCACGGCGCGGTTCAGCGAGCTGACGATGCCGGTGGTGACCGAGCCCTGGAGGCCGAGCGGCGAGCCGATCGCGATCACCGGGTCGCCGACGGCGATCTTGCTGGAGTCGCCGACGGTGAGCGCGGGCAGCGAGTGCGCGCCCTCCGGCTGCAGGACGGCGACGTCCGAGGTGGGGTCGGCGCCCTTGACGGTGGCGGGCAGCGTCTTCTTGTCGTTGAAGACGATCTCGATCGCGCTGCCGCCGGCGCCGGAGACCACGTGGTTGTTCGTGATGATGTAGCCGCCGTTGACGATGAAGCCGGTGCCGCCGACCTCGCCCTGCGACGACTCGACGCGGATCATCACGACGCTCGGCAGGACGCGCTGCGCCACACCGGCGACGGAGTCCGGCGGGCGGGCCTGCACCTCGCCGCCGCTGCTGCCGTTGCCGCCCCCGAGGCTGATCGAGCCGCCGTCGTCGCCGCCGGTGGCGACGACGCCGATCCCGGCGCCGAGCGCCCCGGCCACCAGCGCGACGATCACCGCGATGACGGCGAGGAGCCCGAGGCCCGGGCCGCTCCGCGAGGAGGACGGCGGGGCGGGGACCGGCGCCCAGTTCGGGCCGCCGCCGGGCGGTGTCCCGTAGCCGGCCATGGGGCGGGGGCCGCCGCCGGGCGGCGGGCCCATCGGCGCGGGCGGCGGGCCCATGGGCGCGGGCGGCGGGCCCTGCGGGTTCTGGTGCGGCCAGCCGCCGTAGGGCTGCTGCCCGTGCTGGGCGGCCCGCGGGTCCTGGTGATGGGGCACGAAGCCGGGGCGCGGGCGGTCCTCGTCCGCGCCGGGCTTGCCGAGCTGGACCGGCGGCGGGGGCTGCGGCATGTCGCTCGGCGACGCGTCCTGCAGCGGCACCTCCTGCGGCCCCATGTCGGCGGCCGGCCCGGGCCGGGACAGGACGTCCTCGCTGGTGTCCGGCGGCCCGTACGACGAGTCCGGCGGCGCGAACCCGCCCGCCACGAGGCGGTCGCCGGGCTCGGGCTCGTCGGCGTCGCCGGTCGCGCCCTCCGCGGCACCGGTCTCGGCGCGCGCCTCGGGTTCGGGGTCGTCCGCAGGCTGCTCCTGGGGGATCTCCCGGTCGGTCACCGTCTCGGGCGGAGCCGCCGCCTCCCGCCGCTCAGGTTCCTGGCCGGGGACGACGCCGTCGTCCTCCGCCGGTGCCCTGACCGGCCCGCGGTTGTCTTCCGTCATCCCCATCTCTCCTACCGAGCATGGTCCTGTTCATCCGTGCTCATCGTGCCCGCAACGGCATGTGAGGAGCATAAGACCTTCTGTCGATACGCTCGCCCATAAGTGATCATCTCGTTCAGTCGAACGGGTTGGCCGCGGCGGTGAGCCTGCGGGCGCCGCGCGACAGCCGCGACCAGAAGGGGTCGGCCTCCCTGGGCAGGTGCGCCGCGACCGCCACGGCCGTGCTCTGCGGGGCGTCGGTCAGCACCGTGACCACGTAGCCGTCGTCCGCCGAGACGGCCCAGTGCCGCAGCGAACCGGCGCGGTACACCGTCCGGCCGCGATTGACGGTCTTCTGCCAGCCGTCCATGGCCGCCTCGTCCAGCCTGCCGGGCTGGACGAACACCGAGACGGCGGCGAGGCCGTCGGAGTAGCTGAGGTGGACGGTGCCGCCGCCCGCGTCGCGGCGGGCGTCGTGGAGGGTGAGCCGCCCCGGCAGGTCGTCGGGGACGGGCCAGCCGAGGTCGCGCAGCCCGTCGAGGTCGGCACGGTCCAGTTCGTCGCCCCACAGGGCGGTGGCCTCCTCGCCGCCGGACCGGGTCCCGCCGCGCCCGGGGAACCGCGCGAGCCCGTTGCGGGGGCCGTCGAGCACCGCGGGCTCCGGCGGCGGCTCGGTGAAGCTGATCTCGGTGAAGCCGGTCATCACGACGGCGCGCCCGGTGGCGTCGATCAGCTCGCGGTGCAGCATCAGCCCGGTCTCGGCATCGATCCAGAACCGCCCGGCGGGGCTGCCGTCGGCGCGGCGGGCCTCGACGACGCGGGCGCGCCTGCCGCAGACGGCGGAGTCCTCGGCGCGGACCACCGAGTAGTTGCGGGTCAGCAGGGCGAGCGTCTCCGGGGTGAAGCCGGTGGTGTCCCCGGCGGCGGACTCGGGCCGGTAGCCCCGCTGGGCGGTCCCGGACCGGTAGCGGATGCCGTCGCCGGGGGTGTGGGCGACCGACACCCGGGACGTCATGGAGCGGCTGCGGCTCGCCGTCGTGAGGAACCGCCTGCCCTGGTACGGGACGCGGCTCGCGGCGTCGGCGGCGGCGCGCAGCAGCGCCACGGCGCGCGGGTCGCTGCGGACGTCCCGCGCCGCGGCGGGTTCGCCCGCGAGCGCCGCGGCCAGCGCGAGGGCCCCCGCGAGCCCGCAGGCGAGCACGGAGCGGCGCCGTCCCCGGCCGAGCACGGCCCTCGCGCTCACGGCCCCGGAGCGACCGGGACCCGCGAGGACGGGTCGGTGAGCGGGTCGGTCAGCGGCGCGTCGCCGGCGGTCAGCGCGTGCTCGACGGCGAAGCGGTCGAAGGCGGGCGTGACGCTCGGCGCCTCCTGCCGCCCGCCGGCGGCGTAGGACGCGGTGCCGAGCCCGATGAACAGGGTGGCGGCGCCGAGGACGAGGTAGCGGCGCCGCGGCTGGGCGGGCAGGACGGCCGCGTGCCCGGGGCGGCCGCCGTGCGCACGCGCGGCGGGCCGGGCCCGCACGGGACGGGCGGACGGCCGGACCGGCCGGGCGGAGTGCCGCGCGGGCGGGCCGGGCGGTGCGGGCG
>NZ_SMKB01000562.1:0-417 GCF_004348575.1 Actinomadura sp. 7K534 | reverse complement strand
CGGCCGAGCCGAGGCCCGTCCCGACGCGCCGCTCCCCCGGATGGAGCGCGACCGCGAACGAGCACACCGCGATCACCATCGCGTTCCGGGTGCCGATCTTGGAGAAGTACTGCGGGCCGGACGCGGGCGGCGTCCAGAACGCGCGGACCAGCTCGTCCGGCTCCAGCGCGTTGCGCTTCACGCCGGTGAAGAAGTCCGCCGCCGGGATCATCCGGACGCCGCGCGCCGCCGACTCGGCCTCGACCTCGGCGCCGGCCGCCAGCAGCGGCGGATGGGCGTCCCCGGCGGGGGACGCCGCGCCGAGGTTGCCGCCGACGGTGCCGCGGTTGCGGATCTGCGGCGAGCCGACCGTCCGGGACGCCTGCGCGAGGCCGGGCAGCCGGCCGCCCAGCTCCTCGATCAGCCGGGTGTAGGTCA
>NZ_SMKB01000134.1:0-19829 GCF_004348575.1 Actinomadura sp. 7K534 | reverse complement strand
GGGGGACGGTGGCGGGGTTGCCGATCTTGACGCGCATGGGGGCGTCCTCCAAGCGGTTCCGTGGTCGCGATGAGGTGGCGCGACCGACGGTAGGCACCCGGCGGCCATGTCACCAGCGAAGGCTTCGCACGGCAGCCATGCATGGCACGCATGGGTCGGCGCGTCCGGATTCGAACACCCGGTAACGGCGGGGACGTTCAGTTCCGGCCGAATCGGCGGGACGAGGCGTCTTCCTGGGCGAGCCGGTGCAGGGCGGTCAGCACCTGCTCGTACAGGACGGTCGAGACCAGCAGCGAGTGCACCGCGCGGGCGCGCGGCGTCCCGTCGGCGACCCGGTCGATCTCGTGCTCGGCCACCTCGGCCGCGGCCTTCACGTACGGCCGCAGGTCGCGGAGGGTGATCGGGAAGCCGAGGCGGCGCAGTGCCACGAACGTGTGGGCGAGCAGGTCGCGGGCGGGGGCGCGGTCGCCGACGGTCCAGCCGAGCTCGCGGACCAGGGCGTCGACGTCCTCGCGGGCGGCGCGCCAGTGCGGGTCGTGCGGCGCCGCGACGTGCGGGCCGATGGCGTACTGCGTGGTGCCGAACAGCTCGTGCAGGCTGACGCGGTCGTCCTCGATGGCGGCGATGATCTGCTGGATCGCCGAGACCGGGAGGTCGCCGACGTCGCGCAGGGCGCTGATCAGCCGCAGCCGCTCCAGATGCCGCGCGCCGTACTCCGACCTGGTCGCGCTCACCGCCGAGCCCTTCGGGAGCAGGCCCTCCCGGATGTAGAACTTGATCGTCTGGACCGTCAGGCCGCTGCGATCGCTGAGCTCGGAGATCTGCACCGCCGTACCCTTCTCGACCGGACGTTCAACGCTATCCGGGTGGCCGCTCGGATACCGGCACTATCCAATGTCCGTCCGGGTTGGGGTGATATCGACGTCCTCGGCGGCCGAGCGGACGCGCTCGTCCAGCTCGATGCGCAGCGTCACCGACTCGCCGGGCGCGGCCTCGGCGACCGCGAATCCCGCGAGCCGCCTCGCCGTACCATCCGACACCGCGTAGAGCTGCACGGTCTCGCGGCCGAATCGGCCACCTGTGTTCCGGACCGTCACCTCCGCCACCCCGCCGGCGACGGTGACCGGCCCGTACTCCCACGTCGTGTAGCCGAGGCCGTGCCCGAACGGGTATGCGATCTGGTCGGGCGCGTAGTGCCGGTAGCCGATGGCCGTGCCCTCCGCGTAGTCGAGGGTGCCGTCCGCTGCCGGAACTGGCGACAGGACCCCGTCGTCGGACGCGGGGAACGTCGTGGGGAGCCGCCCGCCCGGTTCCGCCGCCCCGGTCAGCACGTCGGCGATCGCGTCGCCGCCCTCCTGGCCCGGCAGCCAGGCCCACAGGATCGCGGCCACCTCGTCCCGCCACGGCATCAGGACGGGCGCGCCCGCGTTCACCACCACGACCGTCCGCGGGTTGGCGGCGGCGACGGCGGAGACCAGCTCGTCCTGGCGGCCGGGCAGGGCCAGGGACGTCCGGTCGAAGCCCTCGCTCTCCACGTCGTCGTTCGTCCCGACGACCACGACGGCCGCGTCGGCGTCGCGCGCCGCGGCCACGGCGGCGGCGAGCTCGTCGTCCTCGGGCAGGCGGGGTTCGCGGTAGCCGAGCCCGAACACCGTCGCGAACCGCCGCGGCGCGCGGGCGTGCCGCAACTCCACGGTGACGGGACGGCCCGCCGCCAGTTCCGCCCGGACGCGGTGCTCGGGCGGGCGCATCAGCGCCTCGGCCGGGTCGCCGTGGCCGGGCGCCAGCGCCACGGCCGTGGCGGTGCCGTCCACCCGCAGCTCGAAATCGCCCGTTCCGGTGATGGCGAACGCGTGGACGCCATCCTCGGCCGGTGTCATCTGAGCGCGCACGACGATCTGAGCCGTCCCTCTAGGCGGCCCGCCCAGGAAGACGAAATGCGCCGCCAAGCGGAGTTCGGAGCCGAGCACGGCACCTTCGGCGTCGAGGAACTCAAGCCGCACACCCGGTTCGCCCGTCTCGGGATCGGTCACCAGGTCGAGCGGCATAGGCGCCAGCCGCTCATGTGGATGCACGCCCGGGTGAACGGTCAGCTCGGTGCCGTCGCCCAGCGCCCGGCGAAGTCCCTCCACCGGTGACACGACGTGCTCGGGATTGACGTGGGCGCTGCCGCCGCCCTGCGCGCTGAACCGGACCGCGTTCGGCCCGATCAGGGCGAGCCTGCGCGGAGCCGCCAGCGGCAGGACCCCGTCGTTGCGGAGCAGCACCGCCGCCCTGGCGGCGGCGTCGCGCAGCTGCGCGCGGGCGTCGGCGGGCGTCGTCGCCGGCGGCGGCTCCGGAAATCCCTCAAGGGCGCCCACCCGGGCGGCGAGCCGCAGCACGCGCAGCACCTTGTCGTCGATCAGCTCCTCGGCGACCCGCCCGTCGCGGACGGCCTGGACGAGCTTGTCCCGCCACGGGCTGGTCGGCAGGCCCGGCATCTCCAGGTCCATGCCCGCGTTGGCGCTCTCCTCGGTCGAGCGGACCGCCGTCCAGTCCGACACCACGACGCCGTCGAAGCCCCAGCGCCGCTTCAGCACGTCCGTGAGCAGCGGCCGGTTCTCGGTCATCGGCGCGCCGTTCACCCCGTTGTAGGCGGCCATCACCGCCCACACGCCCGCCTTCACCGCCTCCTCGAACGGGCGCAGGTACAGCTCGCGGAGCGCCTCGTCGGCGATGCGCGCGTCGTAGGACATCCGGGACGTCTCGGAGTCGTTCCCCACGAAGTGCTTCACCGTCGCCGCGACCCCCGCGGACTGGACGCCCCGGACGAACGCGGCGCCGATGCGGGCGGTGAGCAGCGGGTCCTCGGAGTAGTTCTCGAAGTGCCGCCCGCCGAGCGGAGTCCGGTGCAGGTTCACCGTCGGCGCGAGCTGGACGTGCACGCCCCGCTCGCGCGCCTGGGCGCCGTTCAGCCGCCCGATCCGCTCGGCGAGCTCCGGGTCCCACGTCGCGGCGAGCGCGGTGGGGCTGGGGAAGAGCAGGCTCGTGTCGCGCTCGTCCCAGCGCGTGCCGCGGATGCCGCTCGGCCCGTCCGACATGGTGATCCGCCGCAGCCCGATCTCCGGGACGGGGCGGAGCGTCCAGAAACCGTCCCCGGTGAGCAGGTGGACCTTCTGGTCGAGCGTGAGCCGCCCGAGCCTTTCGCGCAGCGCCGACTCGTCGATGTCCATCCGGCCTCCCGGTTGCGGTTCTCGCGGGTTCACGACGCGGTGCGGCGCATCCCCTCGGAGATCTTCTCGGCCGCGGCCGCGACCGGCGCGGCGTGCAGCCGGCCGGGGGAGCGGCTGAGGCGTTCGAGGGGACCGGACACCGACACCGCGGCGATCACCCGGCCGCCCGCGCCGCGGATCGGGGCGGACACGGAACCGACCCCCTGCTCGCGCTCGCCGACGCTCTGCGCCCACCCCCGCCGCCGGACGGACGCCAGCGTGGCGGCCTCGAACTTGGCGTTGCGCAGCCCGCGGTGCAGCCGGTCGGGCTCCTCCCAGGCGAGCAGGATCTGCGCGGCCGATCCCGCCGTCATCGGGAGCGCCGCGCCGACCGGGATGGTGTCGCGCAGGCCGCTGGTGCGCTCGGCGGCGGCCACGCACACCCGGACGTCGCCCTGGCGGCGGAACAGCGACGCGCTCTCGCCGGTGAGGTCGCGCAGCTGGGCCAGGATGGGCTGGGCGATCGCCAGGAGGCGGTCCTCACCGGCGGCCACCGCGAGTTCGGCGAGCCTCGGCCCGAGGATGAAGCGGCCCTGCGTGTCACGATGGACGAGGCGGTGGTGCTCGAGCGCCACGGCCAGCCGGTGGGCCGTGGGACGGGCCAGCCCGGTCGTCTGGACGAGCTGGGCGAGCGAGGCCGGGCCCGCCTCCAGCGCGTTCAGGACGAGCACGGCTTTGTCAAGTACGCCGACTCCGCTAGAGTTGTCCATGTCTTGATATTGCCGTCTCGTAATTTGAGATGCAAGTCGGATGGACCCGGACCACGGCGCGATGGGGCGCCGACGATTCGTTCAGCAGGTGAGGTGGGAGTGATGGGCCGAACACTGGCCGAAAAGGTGTACGACGCGCACGTCGTACGGCGCGCCGAGGGTGAGCCGGACCTCCTCTACATCGACCTGCACCTCGTGCACGAGGTCACCAGCCCGCAGGCGTTCGACGGGCTGCGGATGGCGGGCCGCGCGGTCCGCCGCCCCGATCTGACGATCGCGACCGAGGACCACAACGTCCCGACGACCGACCTGCTGAAGCCCATCGCCGACCCGGTGTCGCGCACCCAGGTCGAGACGCTGCGCAAGAACTGCTCCGACTTCGGGGTCCGGCTGCACCCGATGGGCGACGCCGGGCAGGGCATCGTCCACGTCATGGGCCCGCAGCTCGGCCTGACCCAGCCCGGCATGACGGTCGTGTGCGGCGACTCGCACACGTCCACGCACGGCGCGTTCGGCGCCCTCGCCTTCGGCATCGGCACCAGCGAGGTCGAGCACGTCCTCGCCACCCAGACGCTGCCGCAGATCCAGCCGAAGACCATGGCCGTGACCGTCGAGGGCGCGCTGCCCGAGGGCGTCACCGCCAAGGACCTCATCCTCGCGATCATCGCGCGGATCGGCACCGGCGGCGGCCAGGGGCACATCATCGAGTACCGCGGCGAGGCGATCCGCTCGCTGTCGATGGAGGGCCGCATGACGGTCTGCAACATGTCCATCGAGGCCGGCGCCCGCGCCGGGATGATCGCGCCGGACGAGACCACGTTCGAGTACATCGAGGGCCGTCCGCACGCTCCCCGGGGCGACGACTGGGACCGGGCCGTCGAGTACTGGACGTCGCTGCGCACCGACGACGACGCGGTCTTCGACAAGGAGGTCGTGATCGACGCGGCCGAGCTGACCCCGTTCGTCACCTGGGGCACCAACCCCGGCCAGGGCCTCCCGCTCGGCGCGTCCGTGCCCGACCCCGCGTCCTTCGAGGACCCGGTGCAGCGGCAGTCCGCCGAGCGCGCCCTGGAGTACATGGGCCTGACCGCGGGGACGCCGCTCCGCGACATCGCGGTCGACACCGTCTTCGTCGGCTCCTGCACCAACGGCCGCATCGAGGACCTCCGCGCGGTCGCGGGAGTCCTGCGGGGCCGCAGGGTCGCCGACGGCGTCCGCATGCTGGTCGTCCCCGGCTCCATGGAGGTCAAGAAGCAGGCCGAGGAGGAGGGCCTCGACGGGGTCATCTCCGCGTCCGGTGCCGAATGGCGCGAGGCGGGCTGCTCGATGTGCCTGGCGATGAACCCGGACAAGCTCACGCCCGGCGAGCGCAGCGCCTCCACGTCGAACCGCAACTTCGAGGGCCGGCAGGGGCCCGGCGGCCGCACCCACCTGGTGTCGCCCGCCGTCGCCGCCGCGACGGCCGTCACCGGCCGTCTCACCGCCCCCGCCGACCTGTAAGGAACCACGATGGAAGCCTTCACCACCTACACCGGGCGCGCGGTCCCGATGCGCCGCAGCAACGTCGACACCGACCAGATCATCCCGGCGGTCTGGCTGAAGCAGGTCAGCCGCACCGGCTTCGACAAGGGCCTGTTCTCCGGCTGGCGCGAGGACCCGGACTTCGTCCTGAACCAGCCGCAGTACGCGGGCGCGGGCATCCTGGTCGCCGGCCCCGACTTCGGCACCGGCTCGTCGCGCGAGCACGCCGTCTGGGCCCTGCAGCAGTACGGCTTCCGCGTCGTCATCGCGCCGCGCTTCGGGGACATCTTCCGCAACAACTCCACCAAGATGGGGCTGCTGCCGGTCGTCCTCACGGGGGAGCAGGTCGAGGACCTCCAGTCGCGGATCGAGAAGGACCCCGCGCTGGAGGTCACCGTCGACCTGGAGAACCGAGAGGTCCGCTGGGACGGCGTGACCGCCCGGTTCGAGATCGACGACTACACCCGCTGGCGGCTTATGGAGGGCCTGGACGACATCGGCCTCACCCTCCGCCACGCCGAGGCCATCGACGACTACGAGGCCAAGCGCACCCCCTGGTTCCCCACCACGGTCTGAAACGCGCAGAGACCGGGGCCAGAGACCGGAAGGTCTCTGGCCCCGGTTAGCATGCTGGGGAACCACCAACACCAGCCACTGCCGCAACCACGCGCTGACCTCAATCGTCGCGATCGCGTCCGAAGGCAGGTTTCGAGCTTGCGAGAAACCTGATCGCGCAGCGAGCCTCTGGGCGAGCCGGAGCGATGCAGCGATCGCACGCAGTTCTCGACGATGGAGGGCCGCCAGGCCCGAAGGAGGAGAGCACTGCATGAGAACACAGCCTCAGTGGGACGACCCCGAGCTGACCCGGCTGGCACACCGGCTCCGGGACGCGCACCGGGCGGTCGCGCCGCTGCCCCCCGAGGACCGGCAGCGGCTCATCCGGCACCTCCTGGCGATCACCGATCTCGCGAAACGGGACGCCGGACTGGCCGCCCGCAGGCTGGAGACGTTCCTCGCCGATTTCCAAGAGACGCCCGACGTCGGTTAGCGTGCGCAGTGGCCGGATCCGGTCCGGTCACCCGGCGAGATGGGGGCGAGTGCGACAAAAACGCCAGCGACACGCCAACTCGTGCGTGCAGGTGATTGTGTCCATGCTGAGGGTCCCTTAGTTTCGTTCGGGCAAGGGGGGAACAGAGGAGTAACCCATGAACAAGCGTGAGCTGGTCGACGCCATCTCTGACCGGCTGGGCAGCAAGAAGGCCGCAGCCGAGGCCGTCGACGCCATCCTGGAGGCGATCCAGAACGCCGTCGCCAAGGGCGACAAGGTCGCGATCACCGGGTTCGGTTCGTTCGAGAAGGCCGACCGGCCTGCCCGTACGGCCCGCAACCCCGCAACGGGCAAGACCATCGAGGTTCCCGCGACGTCCGTGCCGAAGTTCAAGGCAGGGGCGGACTTCAAGAACCTGGTGGCCGGAAAGAAGTAGCCTCACCGCGGCAGCGCCCGGGACCATGCCATAACGGTCCCGGGCGCTGCCGTATGAGCGGCCCTTCAGTCGCGCGGCGGCAGCGGGAAGGTCGACAGCGTGACGACCGAGATCCGGTCGCCGTCCATCGCGAGGTTCACCCGCTGCCCGAGCCGCAGCAGCCGCAGCCCGCCCGCCGCGAACGCCTCGCCGTCGAACGGCAGCTCCGTCCCGTCGTCGAGGAGCACGCTCCCCGACCGCGTCGCGGCATCGAAACCCTTCACCGTCGCCTGCATACCCGAACCTTAGGCGAAGGCGGGCAGGCGGGCCGCCACCGCGGTGGTGCGGGGACCCGCGCCAAGTTCGAGGGCGGCCCTGAGGTCCTCGACGGTGTCGACGTCGCGGCGGACGCTGTCGGTGCCGGGGAGCAGGATCTCGCGGACGCCGCGGGCCCGGTGCGCCGCGCGGGACTCGCCGCCGAAGGCGGGGGAGAACGCGACGCCGGGCCGGGCCGTGTAGAGGGTCGTGCCGATGCCGGCCGCGTCCGGGACGAAGGATTCCGGCGCCCGTGCGGCCGCGTCGAGCACCCTGGCAAGTTCAAGAGGCCGCAAAGCGGGCAAATCGGCCGATAGTGCGCCCATGCCGGTGCCGGGGGCCAGTTCGCGGCCGCGGCCGGCGCCGTGCACGAGGGCCGGGTTCAGCCCGGCGTCCGGCACGTCGGGCACGACGAGGGCGCCGAGGGCGGCCAGGTCGGCGGCCGGGAGGGGATCGTCGGTGACAACGATCACGGTGCGGACCCGCGCACAGCGCAGCGCCGCGGCCACCGTGTCGGTCGCCACCGCCAGCGCGAGGGCCTCGCGGTGCGGGCCCGCCGCCGCGGACATGCGGGTCTTCGCCCGCGCCAGCACCTTCACCGGCACCACGAGCGACCACTGGAGACGAGACCCGCTGCTCTGTGATGTAGACCTGCTCTGTGATGTAGACATGGCAACTCGACACTATGCGTACGCACCCGCGACACTTGTGGGCACCCTGCGTTCGCTCGGGGACCGACTGAGGAGGGGAGACGGGGCATGAGCCACGGGTATTCGCCTGCCTGGCGGAAGCTCACGATCGTCATCCTGCGCCCGCTGCTCCACGCGCTGCTGAAACGGGACTGGCGCGGCCGGGGCAACGTGCCGGGCGAGGGCGGCGTCATCATCGCCGCGAACCACATCTCCGAGGCGGACCCGCTCGCGCTCGCCCACTTCGTGTACGGGGCGGGCCGCTACCCCGTCTACCTGGCCAAGTCGACGCTCTTCGACACCCGGTTCATCCGGACCGTCCTGCGCGGCACCGGCCAGATCCCCGTCTACCGCGACCGGGCCGACGCGTCCCTGGCCCTGCGGGACGCCGAGCAGGCCCTGCGGGACGGCGAGTGCCTCATGTTCTACCCGGAGGGCAGCTGCACCCGTGACCCCGAGCTGTGGCCCATGACCGGGCAGACCGGAGTGGCGCGGATGGCGCTGACGACCGGCGCGAAGGTCGTCCCCGTGGCGAACTGGGGAGCGCACGAGCTCCTGCCCTACAAGAAGAAGGGCGCGCGGACGGGCCTCGCCGGACGCCTGAAGAAGGGCTTCCACCCCTTCCCGCGCAAGACGATGAAGGTGGCCGCCGGGCCGCCCGTCGACCTGTCCCGGTACGCGGACCGCCCGCTCACCAGGGAGACGCTGCGGGCCGCCACCGACGACGTCATGGCGGCGATCACCGGCCTGCTCGGCGAGCTGCGCGGCGAGGAGCCGCCCAAGGAGCGCTACGACCACCACCGGGTCCTGGAGGAGCGGCGCGCCGCCGCCCGCGCGGCGGGCGAGGCGTTCGAGCCGGCGGTCCCCGAGCCGGCGGTTCCCGAGCCGGCGGTTCCCGAGGCTGCGGTCTCTGAGCGGGCGCGGCAGCGGACCGGCGACCCTAAGGCGGCCGACTCGTGACGTACCGCACCGCGGTGATGGGGGCCGGGTCCTGGGGGACGACGTTCACCAAGCTGCTGCACGACGCCGGCGGCGAGGTCGTCCTGTGGGGCCGCCGCCCCGAGGTCGTGGAGGCGGTCAACGAGCGGCACGAGAACCCCGACTACCTGCCGGGCGTCACGCTGCCCGCGGGCGTCCGCGCCACCCTCGACCCGGCCGAGGCCCTGGCGGGCGCCGACTTCGTCGCGCTGGCCGTCCCGGCGCAGACCCTCCGGCACAACCTCGGCGCCTGGCTGCCGCTGCTGCCGCCGGACGCGGTCCTCGTCAGCCTGATGAAGGGCGTCGAGCTCGGCACGTCCCGGCGGATGTCGGAGGTCATCGGCGAGGTCGCGAACGTCCCCGCCGAGCGGGTCGGGGTGTTCTGCGGGCCGAACCTGGCCCGCGAGGTCGCGGGCGGCGAGCCCGGCGCGGCGGTCGCCGCCTGCGCCGACGAGGACGCCGCGCGGCGCCTGCAGTCCGCCACGATGACGCCGTACTTCCGCGTCTACACCTCCACCGACGTCGTCGGCTGCGAGCTGGGCGGGGCGGTGAAGAACATCGTCGCGCTGTGCGTCGGCATGGCGGTCGGGCTCGGCTTCGGCGCCAGCACGCAGGCGCTGCTGATGACCCGGGGACTCGCCGAGATCGCCCGGCTGGGCGCGGCGCTCGGCGCGGACGAGCACACCTTCGCGGGGCTCGCCGGGATGGGCGACCTCGTCGGGACGTGCATGTCCCCGCTGTCGCGCAACCGCACCTTCGGCGAGAACCTCGGCCGCGGGATGACGCTGGACGAGGTCATCTCCGTCACCAAGCAGACCGCCGAGGGCGTCAAGTCGGCGGAGGCGGTGCTGGAGCTGGCCCGCAAGCACAACGTCGAGATGCCGATCACCGAGGCGGTCACCGCCGTCCTGCACCACGGCATGCCGATCAAGGAGGCGGCCATCTCGCTGATCTCCCGCTCCCCGAAACCCGAACGGTACGGGCTGTGACGGCACCCCGGCCGGACCGGCCGGCGGGACCGCCGTACCGGAACCGCTCTTGGCCCGCCCGGGCTGATCACCGATAGGGTCGGACGTCATGTCCCAGGTTTCGAAGATCCGCGTGGCCGTCGTCTTCGGCGGACGCAGCTCCGAGCACGCGATCTCCTGCGTCACCGCGGGGGCCGTGATGGCCGCCATCGACCGGGACCGGTACGAGGTGGTGCCGGTCGGCATCGCCCGCGACGGGCGCTGGGTGCTGCCGCCCGCCGACCTCCCGCTCGCGATCGAGGGCGGCCGGCTGCCCGAGGTGACCGGCGAGGGCGGCGTCCTCGCGCTGCCGTTCGACCCGGGCAACCGCGGCCTGCTCGTCGTCGAACCCGGGCGGGTCCCGGAGACGCTCGGCGAGGTGGACGTGGTCCTCCCGCTGCTGCACGGCCCCTACGGGGAGGACGGCACGATCCAGGGGCTCCTCGACCTCGCGGGCGTCCGCTACGTCGGCGCCGGGGTGCTGGCGAGCGCCGTCGGCATGGACAAGGGCTTCATGAAGCTGGTCTGGCAGGCGCGCGGCCTGCCCGTCGGCCCGTACGTCCTGGTCGGCGACCGGGAGTGGCGCCGCGAACGCAAGCGCAAGATCGACGAGATCAAGGAACTGGGGCTCGCGGACGGCACGCCCGTCTTCGTCAAGCCCGCCCGGGCCGGATCGAGCATGGGCATCACCCGCGTCACCGCCGAGGCCGACCTGGAGGCCGCGGTCGAGGCGGCCCGCGAGCACGACCCCAAAGTGATCGTCGAGGCCGCGGTCGAGGGCCGCGAGATCGAGTGCGGCGTCCTGCAGGGCATGGACGACGGCCCCGCGGAGGCGAGCCTCCCCGCCGAGGTGCTGATGGGGGGCGACCACGACTTCTACGACTTCGAGACCAAGTACCTCGACGGCTCCACCACCATGGCCATCCCCCCCGACCTGCCGCCCGCGGCGATCGAGGAGGTCCGCCGCATCGCCGTCCAGGCGTTCGACGCGCTCGACTGCGAGGGCCTCGCCCGCGTCGACTTCTTCCACACCCCCGACGGCGGCTGGATCCTCAACGAGATCAACACCATGCCGGGCTTCACCCCCGCGTCGGCGTTCCCGCAGATGTGGGCCGCGACCGGGCTCGACTACCCGGCGCTGGTCGACCGCCTCATCCAGACGGCCGTGCACCGCTCCACCGGGCTGCGTTGATTGCAGGCCAGGCCCACTTCGCTCGCTGGCGCTCGCTGCGTGACCTGGCCTGTGCGAGCGCGGCATCGCTTCGCGATCTTCCCGGGGAGGCTCGCCTTCGGCTTTGCCTCCCCGGTCAGGTAACGCGCTCACGTGCGTGGCTGGGGTCACTGGGGGATTAGTTGTAGGGCAGCCATGCTGAGGGTTTGAGTGTGGCTGCGTTGGTGGCTTTGGCGCCGTTGTCGGAGAACGTCCACAGGGTGTCGCCGATGATCAAGGAGCGGTCGATGCCGCCGTTCCGGTCGCCGGGCGGGTGGCGGACGGTCCCCAGCCTGCTGATGGACGACGCGGTCACCTTGAGGACGAGGGCCTCGGCCTTTCCATCGAGCCGGGATCTCTCGGGGACGACGGTCAGGCCGGAGTCCGGCCAGTACAGGAAGGCGTGCGGCTCGAACTCCGCCTTCGACATCGTCCCGGGCCGCGTGTGGTTGTCCAGTCTGCGGGGCTGCGCGCCGGAGACGTCGAAAAGCGAGACCTGGAGGCCCGTCGTTCTCCCGGTGCGGTCGGCGTCCTGCCCTACTCCGAGGAGGTTCCCCTCTTTGGTGGGGTGCAGGTACGCCGAATAGCCGGGGATCTTCAGCTCGCCGGTGAGGCGGGGGCGGCCCGGGTCCTTCAGGTCGAGCACGTACAGGGGGTCGACCTGCCGGAACGTCACGACGTAGCCGGTGGTGCCGATGAACCGGACGGAGTAGATCCGCTCGCCCTTGCCGAGTCCGTCGATGCGTCCGGCCTGGCGCAGGCGGTTCCCGGCCTGGTCCAGGACGTACACCGAACTCTGCGACGACCGGTCGTCGCGCGCGAACCGGCCGGTGGTCGTGGCGACGCGCAGCTTCCCGTCGTGCTCCGACAAGGAGTACTGGTTGAGCAGGAAGCCCTTGACCGAGCCCGACGCCACATAGCGGGGACGCCCCTCGCCGCCGACGTCGAACTTGTGCACGTCGGTCCGTTCCTCGGACTGCTTCCCGCGCGGCCTCCACAGGGACGCGCCGGGGGGAGCAGCGGCGACGTACAGGCTCTTCCCGTTGCCGTAGACGGTGCTCCCGTCCGCGGTGACGCCGATCGCCTGCGGGTCGCCGAGCCCCTTGCAGAGGTCGAACGTCAAGACGCTCAGCATGGTCGAACCCGCGTACGAGGCCGGGCGGCTGACCCGGTCGCACGGCACCCGGTGGTCGCTCGACCGGCCGCCGGCCTCGACGCGGAAAATCGGGAGCCAGGCTTCGAGCGGGGCCGTCACCACGGCTCTCCGGTTCGCCTCGGTGGCCTCCTCCACGCCGTTGCCGCCGGGGAAGTGGATGTCGGGGACGGACTTCAGCACGACCCTGACCGTCGGGCCGCTCTGCCGCGCGGCCAGGTAGTGGGCGTGGCTCGTCATCGTGCCGACGACCCTCGGGGCGGCGGAGATGTCGACGAGCGTCAGGCGCGTGGTGGGCCCCGGGGTCTGCGGCACGGGCGAGTCCCCCGCTCCCGGTGCCGGCCGCCGGGGGAGCGGACTCACGGGGGACTCCTCGTCCAGGACGAGCACCCGGTCGCCGCTGAGCAGCAGCCGGGCCTCACCGTGGAGGCCCCTGCCCGGCAGTTCCAGGGTGTCCGTGACCTTGCGCGTCGCGGGGTCGATGAGGACGAGGTCGCCGCGGGCGATCGTCACGATCCTGCGGCCGTCGGTCTTGACGAGGTCGGGCTCGTCCGCGTCCTTCTCGTGGGCGTTCGTGGTGGAGTGCCGGGGCGGCTCGCCGGGGGCCGCGCCGGCGGCGGACCGCGGGCCCTTCAGGGCGATGTCGCCCTCCGGCAGGCCGACCGGCATGCCGTCGTGCAGCCCGTGCGGCCCGACGCGGTCGGCGGTCGCCTCACGCAGCCCTTCGTGGAGGGCCTCGCAGTCGTCGTAGGCGACGAGCCGCATCGGTGCTCGGCTGGGTTTGTCCGCGGCACCGGGGGAGCCGTGGCAGCCGGCCGCCAGGAACAGCACGCCCGCGACCGGAGCGAAGACACGACCACGCATGGACGTTCGACGCCCGCGGCATACCGCGGGTTCCGTCAGTTCCGTATTTAAGGGGATTCGTTCTTGCGGGCGCGCTTCTCGTGCTTGGCGATGAGGGTGTCGATCTGGACGCTCAGCCGGGAACCGAGCGGCCAGCCCACGTAGTGGGTCAGGAAGACGCCGATCTCGCGCAGCTCGTCCGGTGACAGCTCGCCGTTGGCCAGCGCCGCCGGGATCTGGATGTCGAGGACGTCGTTCAGCCCCTGGCCCGCCAGCACGCCGATGAGGAGCAGCCGCCGGTCGCGCATGCTCAGCCCCGGCCGCGTCCAGATGTCGCCGAAGAGGTGGTCGACGGTGATGCCGAAGAACTCGCCGGGCGCGTCCTCGATCTCCCACCCGTAGACCTTGCGCATCATCTCCAGGCCACGGGCGCGCCGTTCGTCCTTCTCAGTCATCCCTGTCTCCCATCAGGCCCAGGCCCGCACCGAACCGCTCCAGGGCGAGGCGGGCGAACGGGGTGTCCACCCCCAGCTCACCGGCCAGTTCCAGGGCGAGGGACAGGTCCTTCTCGCCGAGGTCGCGGGTGTGGCGGAGGATGTCGTACAGGTCGTCGTCCGGCTCCAGCGGCGCGGTCGTCGGCCGCAGCATGATCGACCCGGCGCCGCCGGTGATCGCGTCGGAGTGCCGGACGATCCGCCCGAGCTTGCGGAGCGACACCCCCGACGCCTCCGCCAGCCGCTGCGCCTCGGCCGCCGCGGTGAACGACACGAAGTGCAGCATGTTGCGGGCCAGCTTCGTGCGGGTGCCCGCGCCGACCGGGCCCATGTGCAGGACGAGGTCCGCCCAGTCGCCGAACGGCTCGCGGCAGCGCTCGAACGCCTCGTCCGTCCCGCCGACCATGACGGCGAGGCTGCCCGCGCTCGCCCCCATGAACCCGCCGCTGACCGGCGCGTCCACGACCTCGATGCCGTAGCGCCGCGCCTTCGCGGCCAGGTCCTCGGCGGTCTTCGCGCGGATCGTCGAGTGGATCGCCAGGACGGTCCCGGGGCGGGCGCTGGCGATGACCTCCTCGCCCACCTCGGCCACCTGGGCGTCGTCCCGGACCATGATCGACACCAGGTCGCAGGCGGCCGCCACCTCGGCGACGCTCCGCGCCGCCCGCGCCCCCGCCTTCACCAGCGGCGCGACCGCCTCGGGGCGGGTGTCGTGGACGACGAGGCCGCGCCCGGTGTGATGCTGCGCCATCGGCGCGCCCATCTGCCCGAGCCCGACGAACCCGACGCTTCGCGTCCCCTCCGGACTCATGCCTGTCTTTTGCGGGGGGACGACCCCCCGCGCCCCCCGGTTCGCTTCGCTCATGCTCGGAACACCTCGCCACCGTCCACGTTGAGGATCTGCCCGGTGACCCAGGCGGCCTCGTCAGACAGCAGGAACAGGCACATCCCGACCAGGTCCTCGGGCGTGCCCATCCGCTTGAGCGCCATCTTCTCCTTGACGATCTTCTGCGACATGCCGCCGGGGACGACCGTCCGGTTCGCCTCGGTGTCGATCGGTCCGGGCGCGATCGCGTTCACGCGGATGTTCATGCTGCCCAGCTCGTGCGCGAGCTGCTGGGTGAGCCCGTTGACCCCGACCTTGGCCAGGCCGTAGAAGCCGGAGTACTGCCACGCGGCGGTGGACGACTGGTTGACGATCGAACCGCCCCCGCGCTCCTGCATGTGCGGGTAGCAGGCCCGCGCGCACAGCAGCGCGCCGTCCATGTTCACGGACATGAACTTCTTGTAGTAGTCCCAGTCGACGGTGAAGAGGAAGTCCAGCTTCATCGTCCCGAAGATGGCGGCGTTGTTGACGAGATGGTCGATGCCGCCGAACCGCTCCACGGCCGCCGCCGCCATCGCCTCGACCGACGCCGGATCGGACACGTCCGTCCGCACGAAGGCGCCCTTGATGTCGTCGGCGACGGCCCGGCCGCGCTCGTCCACGTCGGCGACGACCACGGACGCGCCCTCGGCCGCCAGCGCCCGCGCGTACGCCTCGCCGATCCCCTGCGCGGCCCCGGTGACGACGGCCACCCGCCCCTCGAACCTCATAGCCCCTCCGCGATCGCCTTGGTCTCCAGGTACTCCTCGAAACCGGCCACGCCCATCTCGCGGCCGATGCCGGACTGCTTGTAGCCGCCGAACGGGACGTCCGCGCTGTACCAGACGCCGCCGTTCACGCTGACCGTCCCGGTGCGCAGCCGGCCCGCGACCGCACGCGCCCGCTCCAGGTCGCCGCCGTGCACCGCGCCCGACAGCCCGTACGGCGAGTCGTTGGCGATGCGGACGGCGTCGTCGTCGCCGTGGTGGGGCATGATCACCAGCACCGGGCCGAAGATCTCCTCGCGGGCGGTGCGGGAGTCGTTCGCCAGCCCGGTGATGAGGGTCGGCTCGATCCAGAAGCCCTTGTCGCGGCCCTCGGGCCGGCCGCCGCCGCAGGCGAACGACCCGCCCTCCTCGACGGCCAGTCCCAGGTAGCCCTCGATGCGGTCGCGCTGCCGCGCCGAGATCACCGGGCCGCAGATCGTCCGGTCGTCATCGGGGTCGCCGGCGCCGAGCTTCGCCAGCGACCGGGCCGTGATCTCCACGGCCTCGTCGTAGCGGGCGCGCGGGACGAGGATCCTGGTGGTGATCGCGCAGCCCTGCCCGGCGTGGGCGATTCCGGAGAACGCCGCGTACGAGCAGGCGGCCTTGAGGTCGGCGTCGTCCAGCACGATGAACGCCGACTTGCCGCCGAGTTCCAGGAAGACCCGCTTGAGGGTGGCGGCCGCGCTCGCCATGACGGTGCGGCCCGTCGCGGTGGAGCCGGTGAACGTCACCAGGTCGACGCGGGGGTCCTCGACGAGCTGCGCGCCCAGCCCGTGGTCGGACGAGGTGACCACGTTGACGACGCCCGCCGGGATGTCGGTCTCCTCCGCGATGATCTCGCCGAGGACCGCCGCGCACCACGGGGTGTCGGGCGCCGGCTTGAGCACCACCGTGTTGCCGGCGGCGAGCGCCGGGCCCAGCTTGGCCAGGTTGATCTGGTGCGGGAAGTTCCACGGGGTGATCGCCCCGACGACGCCCGCGGCCTCCCGGCGGATCCGCCGGTGGCTGGGCATCCCCATCGGCTCGGCGCGGCCGAGGTCCCGCTCCCACTCGTAGGACTCGGCGAGCCCGGCGAACCAGCCGAGGTCGTCCACCGGCGCGTCGAGCTGGCCGCCGAAGGTCAGGAACCGGGGCGCGCCGACCTCCCGGATCGTCAGCTCGCGCAGCTCGTCCGAGCGCCGCTGCATCGCCTCCCGGAGCTGGCGCAGGCACCGGACCCGGAACGCCGGGTCCGTGGACCAGGAGGTCTCGTCGAACGCGCGGCGGGCGGCGCCGATCGCGCGGTCCATGTCGGCCGGGGTGCCGTCGGCGGCCGTGCCGAGCACGTCCTCGTTGGCGGGATCGATGGTCTCGAAGGCGCCGCCGTCCGCGCTCGGGGTCAGCCGCCCGTCCAGCAGAAGCAAGCGATCGGTTGTTCTGGACACCTGTCCAGACTACAGTTCAGGGTCGGGTCGGGCGCAAGACCGATCCGGCGAAATCAGGAAATAGAAGGGTTCGCGAGGAAGATCCCGAGGGTGTGGTCGGCGCCGGGCGCCTCGCCCTCGTCCGGGGACGGGACGAGGTAGCCGCCGACCCACGCCCGCAGCATCAGCAGCGCCCGGAGCCGGGCCTCCTCGGGGGCGAAGCCCAGCTCGTCCAGGCACCCGGCGATGTGGCCCAGCAGCGCCCGGTCGGCGTGCCGCACCGCATCCTCCGCGTCGGGGGAGTGCTGCGCCCACAGCCGCATCGCCCGGTCGACCGGCGCGACCTCGCGGCCGAGCGCCTGGATGCGCCGGAGCCGCTCCAGCGGATCGGGCGTGCTGCCCAGCGCGAGGGCCAGGACCTCGTCGGTGCGCTCGTGCGCCCACCGGTCCAGCAGCGCCCGCATCAACTCGGACCGGTCCTTGAAATGCCAGTAGAAACTGCCCTTGGTGACGCCGAGCCGGGCGGCGAGCGCGTTGATCCCGACACCGCGCTCGCCGGCCCGCGCCAGCTCCTGGTAGGCCGCCTCGATCCAGTCCCGCCGGGCCACGCGCGCCCGGCTCGTCGTCCCGCCCACCGCTCTCCGTTCAGACCAGGGTCATGGGATCGGGTTCCATGCCCAGCGCGGTCCTGCCGTACAGGGCGTACGTGGCGTCGGCGTCGAAGACCACGTGCGCCGAGATCGTGTTCACGTCCCGCTGCGCGCGCTGGAAAGGGGAGTCCGCGAACTGGACGCTCGCCCCGCCCGACGCGCACAGCTCGTTCACGATCGTACGGGCGACGCCGGCCACGTGCGCCGCCACCAGCCGCGACCGCGCGCGCTCCGCGATCCCGTAGCCTCCGCCCGACTCGTAGGTCTCCGTCAGGTGGCGCACCGCGTCCTCCAGCAGGAGGCGCGCGGCGGCCAGGTCCGCGGTCGCCTTCGCCAGCCGGATCTGCCCGCTCATCAGGTCGCGCTGCTTCACGCCTGTGTACGCCATCACCCGGCCCTGCATCCGCTCCGCGTACCGGGCGAGCACGCCTTCGGCCACGCCCAGCACGGGCGCGGCCCCGGTGAGCGCGAACACCGGGACGAGCGGGATGCGGTAGATCGCGCCGTCGTGGACCCGCGAACCGGGCGACCTGCCCTCGGTGAGGTCGGTCAGCGGCACCGACCGGTGCGCCGGCACGAAGCGGTCCTTGATCTCGATGTCGTTGCTGCCGGTGCCGCGCATCCCGCTCGTGTGCCACACGTCGTGGACCTCGGCGTCCTCGCGCGGCAGCAGGAACAGCCGCGGCTCGATCGAGTCGGCCACGGTGACCAGCGCCATGACCATCACGTGGTCGGCGTGCATGACCCCGCTGCCCCACGACCAGCGCCCGGTGACGCGGTGCCCGCCGTCGACGGCCTCGGCCGTCCCGTTCGGCGCGAGGGTGCAGGGCACCAGCGCGTACGGCCGGTCCGCCCAGACCTCCCGCTGCGCCTCCTCCGGCAGCAGGGCGATCATCCAGTTGTGCAGCGTGTAGATGACGCTCAGCCAGCCCGCCGAGGCGTCGCCCGCGCCGATCTCCCGGCACGCCGCCACCATGGCGCCGAAGCCCTGCCCGCCGCCGCCGAACCGCTCCGGCACGAGCATCCGGAACAGCCCCGTCCCGGCCAGGTCGGCGACGGTCTGGTCGGACAGCCGCCGCGCCTCCTCGGCCGCGCGGGCCCGCTCGTTCAGTACCGGCGCCAGCTCCCGCGCCCGCCGGACGATCTCCTCACCATACTCCATAGTACGGAAACCATACTCGTAAGTATGCGCTGACGAAAGACCCCGAAAGATCTCCGGCATGGGGCGGGCGCCCCCCTGCGCGCATCCCGATATGCCAGGCTTGTGGGACCGAGGCCCCATCCCCGAGGAGAACGCCCCGTGTCGCAGCCTGACCTGCCCGAACGCATCGGCCCCTACCGGGTCGTGGACCGTATCGGCGAGGGCGGCATGGGCACGGTGTTCGCCGGGCTGGACGACCGCGGGAGCAAGGTCGCCATCAAGGTCATCAGGCGCGAGTTCGCCGCCGACCGGCGGTACCGGGCGCGGTTCCAGGCCGAGGTGTCGGCGGCGCAGCGGGTCCGGCCGTTCTGCACGGCGCCGGTCCTGGACGCCGACCCCGCCGCGGACCCGCCCTACCTCGTGACCGAGTTCGTCAACGGGCCGAGCCTCAAGGCCGCCGTCGGCAAGGACGGCCCGCTGCGCGGCGCCGACCTGGAGGCCGTCGCGGTCGGGATCGCGACCGCGCTGACCGCGATCCACGACGCCGGCGTCGTCCACCGCGACCTGAAGCCCGCCAACGTGCTGCTGTCGACGTTCGGGCCGCGCGTCATCGACTTCGGCATCGCCCGGTCCCTGGACGGCACGCGGCTCACCGCGACCGGCGGCATCGTCGGCACGCCCGCGTTCATGGCGCCCGAGCAGCTCGACGGGCGGGGCGCCGGCCCGGCGTCCGACGTGTTCGCCTGGGGCGCGACCGTGGCGTTCGCCGCGAACGGCAGGCCGTGCTTCGGCGGCGACTCGATCCCGGCGATCATCCACCAGATCGTCAGCGGGGACCCGGACCTGTCCGGGCTGGACGGCACGCTCCTCGCCGCGGTCGGCGCGGCCCTGGCCAAGGACCCCGCGCGCCGCCCGTCCGCCCAGACCCTGCTGGACCGGCTCATCTCCAGCGACGTCCGCCGGCCCCCGCAGACCCAAGGCGCCGCGCAGACCCAAGGCGCCGCGCAGACCCAGGGCACCGCGCGTGCCCAGGACACCGCGCAGGCCCGGCCCCGGCCGGACACCCCCGCGCCCGCGCTGGCCGAGGGGGAGGCGGAGGCGCTGGTCGAGCGGCAGTACCGGCAGGCGGCCCAGGCCGGCGACCCGGCCGCCATGCGCAACCTCGCTCTGCTGCTCAGCGGGCAGGGCCGCACGGCCGAGGCGGAGACCTGGAACAGGTACGCCGACGCGGTCGCCGGCCGTCGGTGCTCCTCGACCAGCTCGGACGGCTCCGGGTAGGTGTCCTGCAGCGCGTTGAGGCACATGCGGGTCTCCACCAGGAGGGTGTGCGCCATCCGCTCCAGCCGGGGGCTCCCGGACGAACTGACCA
>NZ_SMKB01000133.1:0-19913 GCF_004348575.1 Actinomadura sp. 7K534 | reverse complement strand
AGGTGTGTATAAGAGACAGGGTGAGGAGGGTGGCGGCGCGGGTGGCGGCCCAGGCGCGGCCGCCGGCGGTGTCGACGAGGGCGGCGGCGCGGGACGCGTCGTCGCCGGCGAGGTCGCCGTCGCGGAAGTACAGCTCGGCCAGCTCGGCGCCGGCCGGGGTGCCCGAGGTGAGGGCGGCGACGACCGGGAGGGACTTCTTCCGGCTGTGCAGGTCGGAGTGGACGGGTTTGCCGGTGATCCCGGGGTCGCCCCAGATGCCGAGCAGGTCGTCCACGAGCTGGAACGCCAGGCCGAGCCGTTCGCCGAAGGCGCGGAGGCGGGCGGCCTGGCCGGTGGTGCCGCCGCCGTAGGCCGCGCCGAGCGCGCACGCGGCGCCGAGCAGCGCGCCGGTCTTGCGGCCCGCCATGGCCGTGCACTCGTCGAGCGTCACGTCGGAGCGCTCCTCGAACGCCAGGTCGGCGCTCTGCCCGGCGACCAGGTCGAGGACGGCCTGGGCGAGGGTGCGGACGGCGCGCGGGATCAGCGGGGACGGCTCGTCGGCGAGGACCTCGAAGGCGGCGGCGAGCAGCGCGTCCCCGGCCAGGATCGCGGGGTTGGCGCCGTACACGGTCCATGCGGTGGGCCGGTGCCTGCGGGTGAGGTCGCCGTCCATGACGTCGTCGTGCAGGAGCGAGAAGTTGTGCGCCAGCTCGACCGCCACGGCGGCGGGGAGCGCGGCGGAGGCGGTCCCGCCGACCGCCTCCGCCGCGAGCAGGGTCAGCGCGGGACGGATCGCCTTGCCGCCCCCGCCGGCGGCCGGCAGGCCCCGCTCGTCGCGCCAGCCGAAGTGGAACGCGGCGATGTCGCGCACCGCGCCCGGCATGCGCTCGACCGCGTCCCGCAGCGCGGGGTCGAGCAGGCGGCGGCTCCAGCCGAGGACCTCGGCCGCCGTGCGGGCGCCGCCCGTCCGGGGATCGTCCGGCTCCGGGCCCCGGCCGTCGTCCAGACCCGGGTCTTCCTCCGGACCCGGGTCGTGGTCCGGACCCCGGTCACCGGCGTCCGGGCGGTGGTCGCAGCGGAGCACGGCCGGATCGTCTCCCCAGACGGGCATGTCGTCCCCTTTCCCTAGCGGGCGATCTCGACGTTCTCCAGGACGCCGAGCGCGTCCGGCACCAGCACGGCCGCGGAGTAGTACGCGCTGACCAGGTAGGTCAGCAGCGCCCGCTCGTCGATGCCGGTGAACCGGACCGACAGCCCCGGGCGGATCTCACCGGGGATGCCGGTGCGGTGCAGGCCGATGACGCCCTGGTCGTCCTCGCCGGTGCGCAGCACGAGGATCGAACTCGTCCCGGACGGGCTGACCGGGATCTTGTCGCAGGGGTAGATCGGGACCCCGCGCCATGCCTGCACCCGCTGCTCGGACCCCCCGGGCCCGTCCACCGGCAGGGTGGACGGGTACACCCCGCGCCGGGTGCACTCCCTGCCGAACGCGGCGATCGTCCTCGGGTGGGCAAGGAAGAACCGCGACTTGCGGCGCCGCGCCAGCAGCTCGTCCAGGTCGTCGGGGGTCGGCGGGCCCCCGCGGGTCTGGATGCGCTGCCGCAGGTCGGCGTTGTGCAGGAGCCCGAATTCGCGGTTGTTGACGAGTTCGTGCTCCTGGCGTTCGCGCACGGCCTCGACGGTGAGCCGCAATTGCTGCTCGACCTGGTCCATCGGCCCGTTGTAGAGGTCGGCGACGCGGGAGTGGACGCGCAGGAGCGTCTGGGTGACGCTCAGCCCGTACTCGCGCGGCGATGCCTCGTAGTCGACGAACGTGCCGGGCAGGACCTGCTCGCCCTCATGGCCGGAGGCGAGGTCGATCGCCGCCTCGCCGTGCCCGGTCTGCGGCGGGGCGGGGGCGTCCCGGTACGCGTCCAGATGGGCGCGCAGCGCGTCGTACCTGCCGGTCAGCTCCTCGATCGCCTCCCGGGAGAGCGTGAGGACGGTGGTCGGGGTCAGCGCGCGGAACGTGCAGGGCCATTCCTCGGCGGCGCCGAGGAGGACCCGGTCGCCGAAGAACCGCCCGTCGGCGAGGATGCCGGTCTCGGCCTCGCCGCCGTACTCCCCCGGGGTCCGCAGCGCGACCTTGCCGTGCGCGATGAGGTGCACGGCGTCGGCGGGGCGGCCCGCCGACGCGATGGTGTCGCCGGGGCCGTACTCGCGCTGCTCGAACCGCCCGGCGAGCACGTCGAGGACGTCCTCGCCGGCCAGCCCGCGCAGCGGCGGCAGCTCGGCCAGTTCCGGCGGCACCACGCGGACCGCGGCGCCGTCGTTGACGAACGTCACCAGGCCGTCGCCGAGCCGGTAGGTGAGCCGCCGGTTCACCCGGTAGGTCCCGGCGTCCGCCCGCACCCACGGCAGCTGCCGCAGCAGCCACCGCGGGCTGACGCCCTGCATCTGCGGGACGGACTTGGTCGTCGTCGCGAGGTTGCGGGCGGCGCGCGTGCCGAGCGCGTGCCGCCCGCCCCGAGCCTCCTGCGGCGGTGTCACTCGCCGGCACCGCCGCGGGCGACCTCGACGGACTCCAGCATCCCGAGCGCGTCGGGGACCAGGACGGCGGCCGAGTAGTAGGCGCTGACGAGGTAGGAGATGAGGGCCTTCTCGTCGATGCCCATGAAGCGGACGGACAGGCCGGGCTGGTACTCGTCCGGCAGCCCGACCTGGTGCAGGCCGATCACTCCCTGCGCCTGCTCGCCGGTGCGCATCAGCAGGATCGAGCTGGTCTTCGTCTTGCTGACCGGGATCTTGTTGCACGGGAAGATCGGCACGCCGCGCCAGGCCGGGATCCGGTTGCCGCCGACGTCGATGGCGTCGGGGTAGATGCCGCGGGCGCTGCACTCGCGGCCGAAGGCGGCGATGGCCTTCGGGTGGGCGAGGAAGAACGCCGGGTCCTTCCATACGAGGGTGAGCAGGTCGTCCATGTCGTCGGGGGTGGGCGGGCCGCCGCGGGTGTGGATGCGCTGCGACAGGTCGGCGTTGTGCAGCAGCCCGAAGTCGCGGTTGTTGACCAGCTCGTTCTCCTGGCGCTCGCGCAGCGCCTCGATGGTCAGCCTGAGCTGCTGCTCGACCTGGTCCATCGGCTCGTTGTAGAGGTCGGCGACGCGGCTGTGCACGCGCAGGACGGTCTGCGCGACGCTCAGCTCGTACTCGCGCGGCGATGCCTCGTAGTCGACGAACGTCCCGGGCAGGACCTGCTCGCCCTCGTGCCCGGCCGCGAGGTCGATCGCGGCCTCGCCGTACTCGTTGTGCTCCTGCGGCGGACTCGACCGGTACACGTCCAGGTGAGCCTGCAGGGAGGCGGACTGGCCGAGCGTCTCCTGGAAGTCGGTGTCGCTCATGCTGAGGATCGTGCACGCGGTGACGGCCTTGACCGTGTACTCCCACTCCTCCCGGTCCTCGCCCTCCTCGGTGCCGAGCAGGGCCTGCTCGCCGAAGAAGTCGCCGTTGGCGAGCGTGCCGAGCACGGCCTCCGAGCCGAACTCGCCGGCGCCGATCCGGTTGAGCTTGCCGTGCGCGACGAGGATCACCCGGTCGACGGGGCGGCCGCGCTCCACGACGACGTCGCCGGGCTCGTACTCCTGCTGGGTGAACCGCCCGGCGATGGCGTCGAGCGTGAGGTCGTCGTCGTAGCCGCGCAGCGGCGGCAGCTCGCCCAGCTCGCGCGGGATGACCCGCACGTCGGCGCCGGTGGTCACGAACGTCACCCGGCCGTCCCCGAGCGTGTAGGTGAGCCGCCGGTTGACGCGGTAGGCGCCGCCGGCCGCCTGGACCCAGGGCAGCAGTTTCAGCAGCCAGCGCGAGCTGATGCCCTGCATCTGGGGGACGGACTTCGTCGTCGTCGCGAGATTCCGTGCCGCCGCCGTGCCAAGGCTCATCTGCTGCTGGTGTTCCTGCTGTTCGGTCACGTGCACACCACCGATTCGTAGCCGTCGTGTCAGGAGGGGCCGGAGTCCGGCCAACAGGGAAGCTACAGACGGTAATCGGCTGATCGCAACGGGGTATGCAGCACCTCTTCTTGACCATGGCGCCACACAAGTCGCACCTGTCCGCGACGTCCCGCCGGGTTCGGCCGGGGCCGGGGACGGCACGCCCTCGGACCAGCGGCTACCTCGTCCCGGAACCCACCGGTTCGGGGACGAGTTCGGCCCCTGCCTCGTCGATCGGCACCCCGGCCGTCCCCCGGAGCTTGCGGATCGGGTACAGCGCCACCGGGGGTCGGGAGGCGGTCACGCCCGCCGGTAGTTCTTCGCGGCCTCTTCGACGAGGCTGTCCGGCAGTTCGGTGAGGACGGTGGTGCGCTGCATGTCGTCGTCGCCCGGCGCCTCGCCCCCGTCCTTTTCGGCGCCCACGCCCCTTTCGGCGTCCTCGGCGGCGGGGGCCGGCGCGTCGCCGCCGGGCTCGTCCGCGAGCTCCTCGGGCAGTTCGTCGGTGGTCTGCGGGTCGCCGTCCAGCAGCTCGTCCAGGGAGACGGTGCGCTGGGCGGCCTCGTCCGCCGCGGGCGGCTCGTCCAGGAGCAGGTCGTCCTCCGGGATGGACATGAGGGCCTGCGTCTCCTGCGCCTCACGGGTGATCACGCCGCTGGCGAGGACGGTGTTGCGGTGCCGCAGCGCGCCGTTCTCGCGGAGCAGGTTGTCGACCTCGGCGCGGGCCCGGCGCACGCGGCGGCTCGACCGCACGTGCACGGTGAAGCCGCCGAGGGCGAGGCCCAGCAGGAAGAAGGCGGCCGGGATGCCCACCGAGGACGGGACGAGCAGCGCCACCAGGGCGACGACGACCAGCGCGGTGACCGCCCCGAGCGCGAGGGAATGCTGCTCCATCCAGTCCAGGACGGTGTTGACGCGCTTCGGGATCCGCACTCCGTTTCTCCTCTGCTCGGCTCAGGACGAAGACAACAACGATCAGGCCGGGGCGCGGTGTTCCACCACCGTGACGAGCTGCTGTTTCAGGGACGCCGCCGGCCTGCTCCGGCCGGGACGGCTCCGGGCTCGCGTCGTCCGCGCCGCCCCGCCTCCCCCGGTTCACTGACCGGCGGGAGGCGTTCGAAACACTAACAGCACGTGACATCCGCCTCCCCGCGCCGCTCCGCGGCGCGAGCGGGATGCAAGTGCCTCCGGCGCCGAATATCGTCCATGGATATGAGCGAACATTTTGACGTCGTGGTCCTGGGCGCGGGCCCGGGTGGATATGTCGCCGCGATCCGGTCGGCACAGCTCGGGCTGAAGACCGCGATCGTCGAGGAGAGGTACTGGGGCGGCGTCTGCCTCAACGTCGGCTGCATCCCCTCGAAGGCGCTGCTGCGCAACGCCGAGCTGGCGCACATCTTCACCCAGGAGCAGAAGACCTTCGGCATCAACGTCGAGGGGCGGGTCTCGTTCGACTACGGCGTCGCCTACCAGCGCAGCCGCCAGGTGTCGGAGAAGCTCGTCAAGGGCGTCCAGTTCCTGATGAAGAAGAACAAGATCACGTCCTACGAGGGGCGGGGCACGTTCACCGACCCGAACACGCTGCAGGTCGACCGGTCGGACGGCTCCAGCGAGACCGTCACCTTCGAGAACTGCATCATCGCGGCGGGGGCGCACACCAAGCTGCTGCCGGGCACGTCGCTGTCCGAGCGGGTCGTCACCTACGAGGAGCAGATCCTCAGCTCGGAGCTGCCCGAGAGCATCGTCATCGCGGGCGCGGGCGCGATCGGCGTCGAGTTCGCCTACGTGCTGCACAACTACGGGGTGAAGGTCACGATCGTCGAGTTCCTCGACCGGATGGTCCCGAACGAGGACGCCGACGTGTCGAAGGAGCTCGCCAAGCGGTACCGCAAGCTCGGCGTGGACGTGCTGACCTCCACCCGCGTGGACGCCATCGACGACTCGGGCGACAAGGTGAAGGTCACCGTCACCGGCAAGGACGGCGCCCAGCAGGTCATCGAGACCGACAAGGTGCTGCAGGCGATCGGCTTCCAGCCGAACGTGGAGGGCTACGGGCTGGACAAGACCGGCGTGCGGCTCACCGAGCGCGGCGCCATCGACGTGGACGGCCGCTGCCGCACGTCCGTCCCGCACATCTACGCCATCGGCGACGTGACCGCGAAGCTCATGCTCGCGCACGCCGCCGAGGCGATGGGCATCGTCGCGGCCGAGACCATCGGGGACGCCGAGACGATGGAGCTCGACTACGTGATGATCCCCCGCGCCACGTACTGCCAGCCGCAGGTCGCGAGCTTCGGCTGGACGGAGGCGCAGGCGAAGGAGCAGGGCTTCGACGTCAAGACCGCCAAGTTCCCCTACAGCGCGAACGGCAAGGCGCTCGGCATGGGCGAGGGCGACGGGTTCGTCAAGGTGGTCAGCGACGCGAAGTACGGCGAGATCCTCGGCGCCCACATGATCGGCCCGGAGGTCACCGAGCTGCTGCCCGAGCTGACCCTGGCGCAGCAGTGGGACCTGACCGTCCACGAGGTGGCCCGCAACGTCCACGCCCACCCGACCCTGGGCGAGGCCATCAAGGAGTCCGTGCACGGCCTCGCCGGCCACATGATCAACCTCTGACCCGCGTCCGGGCGTGCTTGCGGAATGCGGGCGCGCCCGACGCCGTCCGCCCGGCGGCCGGTCAGGGCGCGCTGCTCGTGGAGGCCGGGGCCGGGCGGGTCAGGCGGCTCAGGAGGCGCTGGCCCTGGCGGGTGCTGATGTCGAGGCGGCGTCCCAGCTCGGTGCCGGTGATGTCGGGCTCCGCGTCGATGATGGCCAGGGCGCGGGCCTCGTTGTCGGTGGCGACGCTGCGCGGGGGCTGCCGGCGCGCGGGCTTGCGCTGCGGGGCCTTGCGGGGCGGCGGCGCCTTCTCCTTCTCCGGCTTCGGTGCGGTGAGCTCGGTGACGCGGGCGAGGGCCTCGTCGAGCATGACGCCGTCCGAGAGCATCCAGACGACGTCCGCGGGCGCCTTGGTCCGCCACTTGCGGCCGTAGTGCTCGCTCAGCAGCGCCAGGGCGTGCCGGCGGCGCTGCTCGGCCGTCAGGGCGCGGGGGTAGGACGTGATCTGCCACAGGACCATGCGGCGCCACAGCCGGAACGTGGACCAGGGTGCGAGGAGCCAGCGTGCGACCGGGATGCCCTCGCGGACGGTCCCGGCGGCGATGCCGGCGCGGCGCCGGATGGCGTGCCGGACGGCCTCGATGAACGTGATGAACAGGATCGGCATCGCGGCGTGCATCACCATGCCGGTCGCGTCGCCGTGGGCGGCCGACACGTTCAGCCAGACGGTCGCGCCGGTGAAGGCGAACGCCATCCAGCGCAGGGCCGGCATGGGCATGGCCAGCCATTCCAGCAGCAGCGCCACCGACACCAGGGCGAGGATGCCCAGGTCGACCCCGGCGGGGACGATCCACGCCTGGCCGCCGAACCACGGCTCGGCGACGTCGCGGACGGAGGCGAACGAGCCGTAGCCGCCCAGGCCGGCGAGCCCGGCGAAGAACAGCCCGCCGGTCGCGGCCAGCACCTTCTGCGCCCGGGTCAGCGGCGCGGCCGCCGGCGGCGGCGTGCGCACCTCGTCCATCGGCGTTCCTCCCCCGCCACGGGTTCTAGATCACCCAGTGACGGTAGCGCGCCGGGGCCGCCCGTCCGGACGAAAGTGCAGGAACCGCCCAAATGCCCAGGTCGTCAGCGCAGCGGGCTGAATGGCGCCAGCTCCGGCGGGCGCTCGCCGGTGACGATCTGCTCGGCGAGGAGGCGTCCCGTGGCGGGGCCGAGGGTGATGCCCCACATGCCGTGGCCGCCCGCGGCGAAGACGTGCGGCGACCGGGTCGCGCCGATCAGCGGCAGGCCGTCCCGGGTGCAGGGGCGCGACCCGACCCACTCGTCCCGCCGGGCGTCCAGGTCCGCGCCGCGCAGCAGCGGGCGGACGGCCTCCACGATCGCCCTGATCCGGCGCGGGTCCAGCGGCGCCTCGGGCCGGCGGAACTCCATCATCCCGGCGACGCGCAGCCGGTCGCCGAGCGGCGTGCAGGCCACCCGCTGGGACGGGAAGTACACCGGGCCGTCCGGGACGCGGTCCACCGGCACGCTGAAGCTGTAGCCGCGGCCCGCCTGGACGAGGGCGCGGACGCCGAACCGCCGGGCCAGCCCGTTCAGCCACACGCCGCTCGCGATGACGACGGCGTCGAACGGCTCGTAGTCGCTGCCCGCGGTGCGGACGGCGGCGCCGCCGGCCTCGTCGCGGACGTCGCGGACGGGCTCCCCCGGCCGGATCTTGCCGCCGCGGTCGCGGACCGAGTCGGCGAGCGCGTGCACGAACCGCCCGGGGTCGACGAAGCGCTGGCCGCGCAGCACGATCGCCGCGCCGATCTCGCCGGACAGCGCGGGCTCCAGCGCGCGGGCCTCGTCCCCGCCGAGCACGTCGTACTCCAGCTTCTGGCCCGCGGCGCGGATGTGCTCGATCTCCTCCTGGAGGACGCGGCGCTCCTCGGCCGTCCGGTACGCGGCGATGAAGGACCCGGCCTCGCGGGTCTCCGCCTTCACCCCGCCCTCGACGAGCGCGTCGAAGCTCGGCAGCGCCCGGCCGTTGATCGGCACCAGCGACTCCATCGCGCGGCGCCACTTGGCGGCGGTGCTGTGCGCGGCGAAGCCCGCCAGGAACCTGAGCAGCCGCGGGCTGGCGCTCGGCGGCACGTAGACCGGCGACGACGGGCTGAGGACCGCCCGGACGCCGTAGGAGAGGACGGCCGGCTCGGGCAGCGGCGTCGCGAGACCGGGGGTCAGCCATCCGGCGTTGCCCCAGGACGCGCCGGCCGCCACGTCGTCCCTGTCGAATACGGTGACGTCGGCGCCGTGCTCCTGCAGGAACCAGGCCGTGGACAGACCGACCATGCCGGCACCCACGACCGCGACGCGGCGCGGACCCGTGTCGAGAGCCATGCCCTTTCATCTCCTCGTGTTCGGGGTTCACCTCGATGGTCGCCCGGGATGTGACCGGCGTCTCTGTCCTGTTCGGCCAATCAGGGCGGGCCGCGTAGTGTGAAGAGCACAAACCTCGGGCGAGGGGGCGTGATGATCAGCTTGACCGATCTCGTCGATTCCCTGGGGCCGGGACTGCTGCGGACGGTCGAGGACGGGCACGGCTCGCAGGTGGACGACTCGCAGGTGCACGACGTCGTCCTGGCGGAGCCGGGCGAGGCGGCCGGGCAGCCGGGCGAGATCGTCCTCGGCGTCGGCGTGGCCGGCCCGGCCGACGCGGTCGCGCTGCTCGAACGGGCCGACGCCGCGGGCGCGGACGGCGTCGTCCTGAAGGCCCCGCTCGCCGACGACCCCGCGGTCGTCGCGGCCGCCCGCTCGCTGCGGCCCGCGCTCGTCGAGCTCCAGCCGGACACCTCGTGGACGCACGTCGTCTGGCTCGTGCGCGGCGCGATCGACCGCGCCTACGCGCCGCTCCCCGGGCCGGTCGGCGCGCAGGACGTCCACAACGACCTGTACGCGCTCGCCGACGCGGCCGCCGAGATCGCGGACGCCCCGGTGACCGTCGAGGACGCCCGCTCCCGGGTCCTCGCCTATTCCGGGCGCCAGGACAGCACCGACCCCGCCCGCGTCTCCACGATCGTCGGCCGCCGGGTGCCGCCGCAGGTCATCGCCCATCTCCGCGCCTCCGGCGTGTTCCGCAGGCTGGCGCAGTCGAGCGATCCGGTCTTCGTCCCCGAGAGCCCCGACGGGATGCTGCCGCGCCTCGTCGTCCCGGTCCGGGCCGGGGGCGAGTGGCTCGGCTCGATCTGGGTGGTGGCGCGGACGCCGATCCCGCCCGGCCGCGTGCAGCGGCTCACCGAACTCGCGTCGGTCCTCGCCCTGCACCTGCTGCGCCTGCGCGCCGAGGCCGGCGTCGCCCGCCGCGTGTCCGCCGACCAGCTTCGCGCCGCCCTCCGCGACGGCGCCCCGATCACCGCTCCGGCGCCGCCGTGGCGGGTGGTGGTCCTCGGCACCCTGGACGAGACCGAGGACATCCGGCAGCGGCTCGACCTGTGGGACGCGATCACGTACCGGTTCGGCTGGCACCGCCCGCTGATCGGCGATCTCGACGGCGCGCTCTTCGCCGTCCTCACCGACCGGCCGCACCCCCGGAGCGAGGCCGACCCCGGGTCACTGCCGTGGCTGCGCCACGTCCTGGACCGCGTCCGCTCCCACGACCGCGCCCTGTACGCGGCGGCGGGCGGCCTCGCGCACTCCCGCACCGAGCTGCCCCGCTCCCGCGCCGAGGCCGCCGAGCTGGACGCGCTCGTCGCGTCCGGCCACCTCGCCCCGGGCCTGGTCCTGCTGGAGGACGCCTGGGACGCCGTGGTCGTCGAACGCGCCAGGACGGCGGCCCGGGTCGACGCCGGCCTGCTCGGCGGCCCGCTCCCCGACCTCCGCGCCCACGACGAGCGCCACGGCACCGCGTTCCTGCCGACGCTCGCCGCCTGGCTCGACCACTTCGGCGACGCGAAGGGCACCGCGCAGGCGCTGGGCGTCCACCCGAACACCCTGCGGCACCGCCTGCGCAGGATGGCCGAGGTGTCCGCGCTGGACCTCGCGTCCCCCCGGCTCCGGATGGCCCTCCGCCTTCAGCTCAGCGCGCTCGGCCATCCCGCGGCCCGGCGCAACGAATGACGCGACAGTGCCTCTAAGACGCAACGAAATACCTGGTCAACGCAAGGTTGGCGCATTGGATCGGGGGCGCTTCGATCCTAGGCTTTCGCTCAGTCGTTCCCTTCGGACGTCCTCTGGAGAGATGCATGAGCGTGATGCCGGCGATGGAGCCGAACAGCACCGTTGCAGAGCGCACCGCCGAGCGGGCCGTGCCCGAGCGGACCGCGCTGCGGCGGCACTTCCTGATGTGCCGGCCGGAGCACTTCGCCGTCACGTACGCCATCAACCCCTGGATGGACCCGGCGCGCGGGGCCGATGCCGGGAAGGCCGTCGAGCAGTGGGAGGCGCTGCGGTCCGCCTACGTGGCCCTCGGGCACGAGGTGAGCCTGATCGAGCCGGTCGAGGGCCTGCCGGACATGGTGTTCGCGGCGAACGGCGCGCTGGTGGTCGGCGGGCGCGTGTACGGGGCGCGGTTCGCGCACCCCGAGCGGCACGCGGAGGCGCCCGCGTACGCGGCGTGGCTGAAGGACAACGGCTTCCCCGACGTGCTGGAGCCGCGGTACACGAACGAGGGCGAGGGCGACTTCCTCACGCTGGACGAGGTGATCCTGGCCGGGACGGGCTTCCGGACGGAGATCGCCGCGCACCAGGAGGCCCAGGAGTTCCTCGGGCGGCCGGTGGTGACGCTCCGGCTCGTCGACCCGCGCTTCTACCACCTGGACACCGCGCTGTTCCCGCTCGGCGGCGACAACGTCGCCTACTACCCGGGGGCGTTCTCGCCCGGGAGCCGGGCGGTGCTGGAGCGGCTGTTCCCGGACGCGGTCATCGCGAGCGAGCGGGACGCGGCCGTGCTCGGGCTGAACGCCGTGTGCGACGGCCGGAACGTGGTCGTCAACGCGGAGGCCGCGGAGCTGATCGGCACGCTGCGTGACCACGGTTTCGACCCCGTACCGGTGAATTTGTCAGAATTGCGCAAAGCCGGCGGCGGCCCCAAGTGCTGCACGCTCGAACTCCGCGCCTGACATGCCCTGATATCGGGTGAAGCCGGTACGTTGTCCCGGTGACCGACTTCACGATCCCGGACTGGTGGCGCGGGCTGACCGGTGCGCGGCTCGGTGTCGACTGGCTGGATCCCGCCGACTGGGAGCCGGCCTGGCAGCACATCGAGGAGTCCGGAGCGATGAGCCCCGAGCACCTGGACGCCGAGGAAGAGCTGCTGCGCAAGGGCAAGCTGCTCGTCGGCACGGGCCCCGAGACGGTCCGGAGATGGACGCGGCAGCGGCTCGCGGCGGCCTGGTACTTCGACCCGGAGGAGCCGGGCGTGCTGTGGTGCGCGCCCGGCGGGTTCTACCCGGCGTGGCTGTGGATCCCGGTCGAGCCGAGCGCGGCGGGCGTCCGGGAGGCGCTGGGCGAGCCGTTCCCCGCGCCGGCGGCGGCCCGCGTCGAGCTGACGGGGTTCGTCCGCGGGTTCCTCGGCCTGCGCCACCTGGTGACGGTGCCGGACGTGCCGCCGGAGGCGGGCGTCCCGCCGTGGGAGGCCGCCGCCGCGGACGACCTCGTGGTGGCGGACGGCCCGTCCCTCGACCGGTACGCGAAGATCGTGAAGTTCCTCGACCCGCAGCCGTGGGGCAGCGCACGCCAGGAGGACCCCTACCCCGAGGAGTTCCCCGGCGGGGACGCGGCGCCCCGGCTGCTGGACCACGCGCCGATCCGGGACGGGCACCGCATGCAGGGGCTCGGCCGCGTCCCGTCGATGACGTGGCGGACGGTGCACTCCCGCTCGCAGCTGTCCATCGAGATCCACACGCGGGAGGTCGTCTGCGCGGCGGTGCGGTACCGGCCGTCCCCCGAGGCCCACCGGCCGGTGGTGCGGCGGATCAACGAGGTGCACGACGAGCGGTACCCGGAGGACCTCCCGCTGGACGCGCTCGGCGTGCTGGCCGGCTGGGACTTCGGCGTCGAGGAGGACCTGGCGCGCAACCTCGACGACCCGGACGACCCCGACGCCGTCGGCGCCGGGCTGCGCTGCCTGGCCGCGCTCTGGCACGGCGACCTGCGCCGCTGCCTGGAGCTGCGGGAGTGGGCGGCGCATCCGCACCCGGCGGTGCGGGCCAACCTCGCCATGATCGCGCACACGTACGGGCACCGGTTCCTGCTGCAGGAGCTCGCGCTGACCGAGCGGGACCCCGGCGAGCTGGCGGCCCTGGAGGCCCTGCTCGACCACTCGCCCGACCCGGACGCCTTCAACGCGTTCCGCGACGACTTCGGCGGCGCGGCGATCATGGTGGACGAGGCCGGCGACCCGGTCGGGACCTGGGAGGACGAGTGACCCACGAGCACGAGCGGACGGTGCTCCTCGGCAAGCACGCCGAGCGGGCCGTCCTCGAATCGGCGGCGGCCGGGCACGGCTGGCTCCGCGCGGCGATCAGCACGGCCGGGTTCGGCGAGATGGAGCAGGTGGCCTGGCAGGCCGCGGGCGCGTTCGTCCTCTACAGCGAGGTCCACCTGCTCGGCCACCGGGTCGTGCGCGTCACCGGGGAGGGCGAGGCCGCGGTCGAGGAGGCGCTCGGCGTCGTGCGGGACGCGGTCCCGACCGTCTCGCCGGACGACCTGCTCGACGTCCTGCTGTCGATGCCGCCGGCCGAGTCGACGCAGATGATCCGCGCGCTGAACGGGCTGCGGGCGGCCGACATCTGGAACTGCGCCGACGGCCGGCGCCCGCCCGCGGACCCGCGCTACGCCGAGGCGGTGGAACGAGCCGTGCGCCATCCCGAGCGGCAGGTGGTGCGGGCGCTGGTCGACGCGGTCGGCGACCTCATGGCGATCCGGCCGGGCCTGGAGGTCCCGATCGTCGCGCTCCGCGACGCGGACGGCCCGGCCCGGGACGTCATCGAGGATCTCGCGGGCTTCTGCGACGCCGCCCCGTAGACCGCCCCTTACCCCGCCCGGTGGGCAGGCCGAGGTGGCGGCGGGTGCGCACGCGGCTCCGCAGCACGCCCGCGACGCCGACGGCCCAGATCACGGTCTGCACCGTCCACGCCGCCCGGAACGCCTCCGGCGTGAACTCCCCGGCCGGTGACATGGCGTCGAGCACGAGGCCGATCATCAGGATCGTGACCAGCGTGGCGAAGAAGCCGCCCACGTTGACGATGCCGGTGGCGGTGCCCTGCCGTCCGGGCGGGTTGAACGTCCGGGCGTAGTCGAACCCGATCATCGAGCCGGGGCCGCCGAGCGCGACGCACATCACGAGCAGCACCAGCAGCCAGGCGGGGGCGGGCGGCGGCCAGGCGAGGACGGCCGCCCAGGCCGCGGCGTTGAGCCCGACGATGCCGAGGACGAGCCACGACCGGCGCAGCGGGTAGGAGGCGACGAGTCGTCCGATGACGGGGCCGGACACGATGTTCACCAGCACGAACAGCGTCAGCAGCGTGGACGCCGTCGCGGGCCGCATCCCCTGCCCCGACACCAGGTACGGGTAGCCCCACATCAGCGCGAACGTGTTGGTGGTGAACTGGGTGACGAAGTGCGCCCACAGGCCGAGGCGCGTGCCGGGGTGCCGCCAGGTCTCGGCCAGGTGGACGCCCGTCTCGCGCAGGGACGGGGCGTCCTCGCGGCCTGGACCGTTCCGGAGGAACGCGAAGGACAGCACGGCGACGAGGACGCCGAGCGCGGCCGCCGACCCGAACGCCGTCCCCCAGCCGGGGCCGTGCAGGAGCGCGACGAGCGGGATCGCGCTGAGCACCTGGCCGAGCTGCCCGAGCTGCCCGGTGAGCTGCGTGACGACGGGGACGTACCGGTTCGGGAACCAGGTCGCGACGATGCCGAGGACGCTGATGAACGTCATCGCGTCGCCCGCGCCGACCATGACGCGGGCGGCCACGGCGGTGCCGACGTCGGACGAGACGGCCATGAGCGCCTGCCCGGCCGCCATGAGCAGCGCGCCGCCCGCGACCATGCGGCGGGGGCCGATGCGGTCGAGCAGCAGCCCGACGGGGACCTGCATGCTCGCGTAGACGAGGAGCTGCAGGACGGTGAACGACGCGAGGATGCCCGCGGAGGCGTCGAACCGGTGGACGGCGTCGAGCCCGACGACGCCGAAGGAGGTCCGGTGCAGCACGGCGACGGCGTAGGCGAGGACGCCGATACCCCACAGGGCCCACGCGATGGGGGCGGCCTTCTGCTTCGCGGGAATGTCCTGGGGTTCCGAGAGGGTCTGCACGGATAGTCGAGTTTATGTCATTTCTGGCGGGGTCTGGCGCGCAGGTGCATCCGCTCCCCCTGCGGCCCGAACAGGCTGAGCAGCTCGACCGGCCCGCCCGCGCCGGCGAACCAGTGCGGCAGCCGGGTGTCGAACTCGGCGGCCTCCCCCGGCTCCAGGATGAGCTCGCGGCCCGCCAGGTGGAGGCGCAGCCGCCCGTTCAGCACGTACATCCAGTCGTAGCCCTCGTGGGTCTGCGGCTCGGGCGTCCACCGGGTCTCCGGGACGACCATCTTGAACGCCTGGATCCCGCCGGGGCGCCTGGTCAGCGGCAGGACGGTCATGTCGCCCATCTTGCGGGGGCGCGGCCTGATCCGCGGGTCGCCGACCTCCGGCGCGCCGACCAGCTCGTCCAGCGGGACGTGGTGGGCCTGCGCGAGCGGGAGCAGCAGTTCCAGGCTCGGCCGCCGCTTGCCCGACTCCAGCCGCGACAGCGTGCTCACCGAGATGCCGGTGGCCTCGGCGAGCGCGCTCAGCGTGACGCCGCGCTCCTGCCGCAGCCTCCTGAGCCGGGGTCCCACCGCGGCCAGGACGTCCTCCGTGGTCTCCATGCGCTTATTGCAGGTTCGGCAAAGATGTTTGTCAAGAGCGCAGGCCGTCGCGCACGCTCTTCGCATGACTGAGACAGCGGAAAGAGACGTACTGATCATCGGCGGCGGGCCGGCCGGGCTGAGCGCCGCACTCGTGCTCGCCCGCGCCCGCCGCGCCGTCACCGTGGTGGACGCGGGCGAGCCGCGCAACGCGACGGCCGAGCACATGCACGGCTTCTTCACCCGCGACGGGATGCCGCCGCAGGTCCTGCTGGAGACCGGCCGGACCGAGGTCCGCGGCTACGGCGCGGAGGTCATCGACGGGCGGGTCGAGCACGCCGCCAGGGACGAGGAGGGCGCGGGCTTCGTCGTCACGCTGGACGACGGCACGCGGCTCCGGAGCCGCCAGGTGCTGGTCACCACGGGCGTCACCGACGTCCTCCCGGACGTCCCCGGCCTGCGGGAGAGGTGGGGCCGCGAGGTGCAGATGTGCCCGTACTGCCACGGGTGGGAGGTCCGCGACAAGCGGATCGTGGTCCTGGCGACGTCCCCGAAGTCCCTCCACCAGGTGACGCTGCTGAGCCAGTGGTCGCCGGACGTGACTCTCGTCACCGGGGAGGCCCCGGAGGACGAGGAGGCCGCGCGCCTGGACGTGCGCGGCATCCGCGTCGTGGAGGGCGAGGCGAGCCGCGTCGTCGTCGAGGACGACCGGGTCACCGGCATCGAGCTCGCGGACGGCTCCGTGCTCGGCTGCGACGCCGTGTTCCTCGCCCCGGAGTTCGTCCCGAAGGCCGGACCGGCCACCGACCTGGGCTGCGCGTTCGGCGACGACGGCTTCGTGGCGGCCGACGAGACGGGCCGGACCAGCGTCCCCGGCGTGTGGGCGGCGGGCAACGTCGTCAACCCGATGGGGCAGGTCATCATCGCCGCCTCCGCCGGCGCCATGGCCGGCGCCATGATCAACGCCGAGCTGATCGAGGCGGAGATCGCCGCGAAGCTCGCCGCCTAGGCTGGCGGGCGTGCGGAACCGCGATCCCGGAGCAGACGGCCTGAGCGGGGACGAGGCGCGGTGGCGGGCCGGGCGGGCGGCGCTCGACGCCGCCCGCGGGCCGCTCGGGGAGACCGCGAGCGCGCTGTACCCGGACGTGCCGCGCGCGGCGGGGACGCCACTGCTGTGCCGCCCGGAGTGGATCCCGGAGGCGCCGGTCCCGCTGGAGTCCGTCCGGCTGGAGTGGGAGCCGCGGCCCGGCCCGCCCGCCGTCGCCGACCCGGCCGACGGGCTGCCGAGCGGCTACCGCACCTACGCCGAGGCCATGGCCGCGCTCGCGCCGCCCCGGGTGTTCGAGGACCGTCCGAGTTACCGCCTCCTGGCCGCCGCCCCGCCGGTGCTGCGGCTCGGCCCCGCCCGGTACTTCGACGGCGTGAACGTGGGCGAGGCCGTCGCGCACGAGCTGGCCGCCGCCGGGACGGACGGGGCGCACGCGCTGCCGCTGCGCGACCGGATCGGCGACCCCCGCGACCTGACCCGCCGCGCCGCCCTCCCCGCGATCACGACGGTGACCCTCATGGCGTCCGGCTCGTACGTCCTGCACCGGCGGGACCCGGCGAAGGTCGCGCACGCAGGGGGCCTCTACCAGGTCATGCCGGTGGGCGTCTTCCAGCCGCTCGGCGACGAGCCACCGGACATGTGGGCCTGCATGGTGCGGGAGTACGCGGAAGAGCTGCTCGGAACGGCCGAGGACTACGGGGACGGTTTCGTCCAAGCGGAATGGCCGTTCCACCGGGAGATGACCGCCGCCCGCGAACGAGGGCGCGTGCGGCCGTACTTCCTGGGCCTCGGCGTCGACCCGCTGACGTTCGCGCTCGACCTCCTCACCGCCGTGGTCATCGACGACGACGCGTTCGGCGATCTCTTCGGCGGGCTGGTGTCCGTCAACGACGAGGGCGAGGTGTCGCTGGCGCCGTTCGACGGGGCCGTCCCGCACCCCGCGCAACCGGCCGGCGCCGCCGCGCTCGCTCTGGCGTGGCGGCACCGGCGGACGCTCGTGCCAGAGCTCAGTCCTCGGCGAGGGCCTCGCGGCTGAGGTCCTTCAGCTCGTCCAGCGCGTCCACCAGGTGGTCGACGATCTCCGACGGGTCGGGGACGAGGTCGCGGCAGGCGACGATCCCGACGTCCACCTTGCCGTCGTAGGAGAAGACCGTGATGTTGAGGCCGCCGGTGACGTCGGTGACGACGGAGATCGGGTAGTAGCCGAGCACCCTCGCCCCGCACAGGTAGAGCGGGAACTGCGGGCCCGGCACGTTCGAGATCATCAGGTTGAGCGGCCGCAGCGACAGGCTCGGCGCGGCCTGGAGCGCGAACCGGGTGGCGGCGCCGGCGATCGGCGCCGGGAGCAGGCCGCTCATCTCCCGGACCCAGTTCCCGGACGACCCGACGAAGCGCCGCTTGGCGGTGTCCATGTCCCGCCGGACGGCCGTGTACCGGTCGGCCGGGTCGGGGACGTGCGTGGCGAGCGGCGTCGTCATGATCGAGACCTGGTTGCCGGGTTCCGCCGCGGCCCCGCTGCGCCGCAGCGACACCGGGACGGCCGCGACGAGCGGCCGGTCCGGCAGGTCGCCGCGCTTGTCGAGCCACTTGCGCAGGGCCGTCGCGCACAGCGCCATCACCACGTCGTTCACGCTGCCGCCGAGCCCCCGCCTGATCTGCTTGATCTCGTCCAGCGGGAGTTCGCCGCAGGCGACGGCGCGGCGGCGGCCGATCGGCTCGTTGAACGGCGTCGGCGGGGCGCTCATCCGCGGTGCCCGCGGTGCCGCCGGGCGGCGCAGCACCCCCTGCACGGCCGCCGACACCATCCCCAGGCCGGGGATCGCCGCGACGCCGGGGATCTCCGCGAAGTACGGGGCGGTGCGCGCGACCGACACGGCGCTGCGGACCGGGTGCAGCGCGGCACGCAGCAGCCCGCTGCCGAGCATCTCGGCCGTGCCGGGCGCCCGGACGGGGGCCGTCTCGTCGGCGGGGAGGTCGCGGGGCTCGGGCGACAGGTCCAGCAGCGCGGCGAGCGTCTCGGCGGCCATCACGCCGTCGATGGCCGCGTGGTGGACCTTCACGTAGACGGCCGTCCGGCCGCCCACGAGGCCCTGGATCAGCACCATCTCCCAGAGCGGCCGGGAGCGGTCGAGGGGCTGCTCGTGGAGCCGCGCGACGGTGTCGGCGAGCTGCCGGTCGGTGCCGGGGGCGGGCAGGCCGACCTCGAAGACGTGGTTCGCGGGGTCGAAGTCCGGGTCGTCCTCCCAGTAGGGGCGGTCCAGCCCGAAGGGCACCTGGACGAGCCGCTGCCGCAGCGGGCGGGCCGCCAGGTGCGCGCGGCCGCGGACGAGTTCGGCGACGGCCGGCACGGTGAGCCCGCCACCGGGGCACGCGGTCGCGTCGACGATGCCCAGCCCCGCGATGTGCGCGTGGGTGGTGCCGGTCTCCGCGTTGAGGAACGTGGCGTCCACGGTGGTCAGCTGGGTCATGCTCTCATCCGTCCGCTCGTCCTGCCGTGCCTTACCCTCTAGGAGTTATGCGCTCCGGGGGCGGCAGGTCAACGCGGGCCGATAGGAAGTAACCCGGACTTAACAGGACGTATCACCGGGTTCATCGGCAGGTTTCAAGCAACCCTGTAAAGATTTTGCGTTCTTCCGGCCTGATGTGGTCAAGAAACTTCACAACCCTCATCAAGCGGACGACGTCAAGATCATCGCACTAGGCTGATGCGCCATGACGGCACGACCACTACCGGAGATCGTCGAGGCCGGCTGGGCCACCGCGCTGGCGCCCGTCGCGGGCACGATCGCCGCCGCCGGCGACTGGCTGCGCGCCGAGGTCGCCGCCGGGCGCCGCTACCTGCCCGCCGGGAAGCACGTCCTGCGCGCCTTCACCCAGCCGTTCGACGGCGTACGCGTCCTCATCGTCGGCCAGGACCCCTACCCCACTCCCGGGCACGCGGTCGGCCTCAGCTTCTCCGTCGCCCCGGACGTCCGCCCGCTCCCCGCGAGCCTGGTCAACATCTTCCGCGAGTACTGCGACGACCTCGGCCACCCCGAGCCGTCCACCGGCGACCTCACGCCGTGGGCCGAGCAGGGCGTCTGCCTCCTCAACAGGGCGCTGACCGTCATGCCCGGCAAACCCGGCTCCCACCGCGACAAGGGCTGGGAAGAGGTCACCGAGCAGGCCATCCGCGCCCTCGCCGCCCGCGGCGGCCCGCTGGTCGCCGTCCTCTGGGGCCGCGACGCCCGCAACCTCAAGCCGCTCCTCGGCGGCGTCCCCTGCATCGAGTCGCCGCACCCGAGCCCCTACAGCGCCGACCGCGGCTTCTTCGGCTCCCGCCCCTTCTCCAGGGCCAACCAGCTCCTGGAGCAACAGGGCACAGGCCCGATCGACTGGAAACTGCCGTAGGAGCCTGACCGAGCCGCGGGCTCATTCCTCCGGGAGGCGGTGGAGGAGCAGGGAGAACTCCGGGGAGCCCTCGGGGG
>NZ_SMKB01000132.1:0-20071 GCF_004348575.1 Actinomadura sp. 7K534 | reverse complement strand
TAATGATCGTCGTGTACGGCACCCCGGCCCCGACCCGGCACACGCCGCCTGCCACGTCCCATTCCCGCAGTTCGGCCACCTGGTTGAGATCGAGCAGCGCCTCCGGCCGGTGCACGTCGAAGTTGATCTCGACCATGACGTCGGTGCCGCCCTGCAGGGGCAGCGCGCCCGGTCGCTCCGCCTTCGCGGCGAGGGCGTCCGCCCAGGTCGCCGGTCGCAGGAAGTCCATGGTGCAGCCCCTCGATCTCTCAGTTCCAGGCGGCCGGGGCGGGCGGGGCGTCGTCGGCGCGGACGGTGCCCTCGATGAGCCCGTACGGGCGGTCCGCCGCGAAATAGACCTCGTTGTCGTTGTCCATCCCGAACGGCTCCAGGTCGACGAGGAAGTGGTGCTTGTTGGGCATCGACAGCCGCACCTCGCAGAGCTCCGCCCGCTCCTCCAGGACCCGGCGGCCCATCTGGAAGAGGGTCTGCTGGAGCGACAGGCTGTGCGTCTCGGCGAACGCCATGAGCAGGGCCTTCCGGGCGGCGCGGTAGGAGTCGTCCCAGCGTGCGTCCGTTCCCCGGTGGCGCCACTGGGCCGTCACGGCGGTGGCGAGGATCCGGTCGTCGGTCGGGGCGAGGGTCGTGTACTCGTCCTGGACGAACCCGTGGAACTCGCTGCCGGTCGAGTTGAGGACGACCAGGTCCCTGAGCCCGGAGACCACCGACTCTCCGCCGCCCCCTCCAGTGCCCTCTCCGGCGCCCGCGCCGTCGCTGTGCACGACCGCCGTGCGCACCTCGCCGCCGCTCCGCACGAACGAGTGCCCGCCCGTGATCCGCTCCCAGCCGTACTCGTGGATCTCGACCCGGGCGTGGGAGATCGTCGGCTGGGAGTCGACGAAGTGCCGCGCGAGCAGCAGGCCGAAGTCCTCGATGGCCGCGATGCCGTGCTTCTTAGCGAACGCGAACACGGTGTTCTTCTGGCTGTCGGTCGGCAGGACGGCCGCGTTGTCGCCGGTCAGGTGCACGTCTTCCATGTCGCCCGACAGGGCGACGCTGACGTTGACGTCCTTGACGCGGTGCGCGCCCCCGTCCCGGGTGACGCGGACGACCCGCGTCTCCGCCTTGCCGTAGCGGTTGGGTCCGAGCACGACGGCCATCGCCGTCAACTCCCTCGGTAGGTCGAGTACGCGAACGGGCTGATCAGCAGCGGGACGTGGTGGTGCCGCCCCGGATCGGTGATCGTGAACGCGACGGTGACCTCCGGGTAGAAGTCCGACAGTCCCGCCGTGTCGAACGTCAGCCGGTGCACGCCCGCCCCGGGCGGCGCGTCCCACTCCCTGACGCGGCCGTCGTCGTCGGTGCGCGCCTCGGCCAGCGTCGTCCAGGTGCCGTCGTCCGCCCGCCGGTCCAGCCGGACGGCCACGCCCGCCGCCGGCAGGCCCTTCGCCGCGTCCAGCACGTGCGTCGACAGGCTCATGGTCCCTCCCCCTCGGCGTCCGCTCCCCCGGCGAGCCGCGCCAGCCGCAGGTCGACGATCTCGGCCAGCTCCGCCCGGACGACCCGCCGCTCGGTCTCCGCGTCATTACCCAGCCGCTCGCGCAGCTCACGCAGCATCTCCAGGGCGGAGCGGCCGGACGCCCGGATCAGGAACACGTGCCCGAAACGCTCCTCGTAGGCGCGGTTGCCCTCGACGAGCGCGGCCTTGAGGTCCGCCTCCGCGCCGTCCACGCCGGACTGCTCCTCCCGCGACCAGCCCGCCTCCCTGGTCCGGCCCTCCGCGCGCTCCCCGATGCGGGGATGGGCGGCGAGCGCCTCCTCGACGTCCGCCCACTCCAGCTCGCGCAGCACCCGCCTGGAGGTCTCGCGCAGCGCCCCGAGATCACCGCGGGGCCGCGCGGCGACCGCCGCCAGCCACCGGCGGGACGCGCAGCACGCCGCCAGCTCACCCTCACCGACCATCACGCCTGCCAGTACACACAGCCGCCCGCGACCGGGTCGAGTGACAGGACCTCCGAACTCCGCCCCCGCGCCCCCGCCCCCTTTTGTAGCTTGCTACACATGAGGCTGCGTTCCCTGCTCGCGATGCCGCGGCTGCGGCTGGAGGTGGTCACCGGGGACGACGAACTGGACCGCACGATCCGGTGGGTCGTCACCACCGACCTCCTGGACCCGGGCCGCTACCTGCGCGGGCGAGAGCTGGTGCTCACCGGGCTGGTCTGGCGGACGGGCCCCGCCGACTCGGAGACGTTCGTCCGGGCCCTCGCCGACGCGGGCGTCTCGGCGCTCGCCGCCTGGGACCTCACGCTCGGCGCGATCCCGGGCGACCTCGTGGACGCCTGCCGCCGGCACCGGCTCCCGCTGTTCAAGGTGCCGGAGGACGTGGCGTTCGCGACGGTGACCGAGGAGGTCGTCCGGCAGCTGTCCAGCGCCCGCGCCGCCGACCTCACCGCCGTGCTGGACCGGCACCGCCGCCTGGTCGAGGGCACCGGCCTGGACGCGGTGCTCGACCTGGTCGGCCACTGCCACGTCCTCACGCCCGCCGGGCGGGTCGTCGCGGGGCCGCCCCCGCCGGACCCCGCCGCGCTCGCCGCGGCGTTCCTCACCGCGCCGCGGCTGCCGCACCACGTCCCGGACCTCGGCATGTCGGTCTTCCCGGTCGCGGCCGGCGCGGCGTCGCGCGTCGCGGACTGGTTCATCGCCTCCGAGGGGGACTTCGGCGACTGGCCCCCGGAACGCCGCGCCCTCACCTCCGAGCTCGCCGCGATCGTCGCCATCGAGAAGGCCCGGCTGGACGCCGCCGCGCACCCGGACCGGGAGGTCGTCGCCGCGGCCGCCGCCGGGGACGCCGCCCGGCTGCGGTACGCGGGCCTGGCCGGTGACCCGTACGTGGCCGTCGCCGCGTCGGGGCGCGGCTCCCCGCGCCCCGAGGAGCTGCGCGCCGTCCTCGCCGAGGTCCTGCCCCGGCCGCGCGCGGTGGGGGTCGTGGACGACGAGGTCATCGCGCTCGTCCCCGCCGCCGGCCACGACCTCGCCGCCGAGGCCCAGGCCGCCCTGAACCTCCTGGTGCCGGGCCTGGCGGGCGGCGGCATCGCGGTCGGCGTCAGCGACGTCGCGACGGCCCCCGACCTGCGCGCGGCCGTCGAGGAGGCCCGCTACGCGCGCCGGCTGGCCGCGACGCGCCCGTCGCCGGTCTGCGTGGTCCGGCACGACGAGCTGGCCACGCACGTGCTGCTGCTCGCGAGCGTCCCCGACGACGTCCGCCACATGTTCAGGGTCCGCCTCCTGGACCCGCTGCACGAGTACGACCGGGTCCACGGCGCCGACCTCGTCCGGACCCTGGAGACGTGGCTGCAGATGTCCGGCTCCTGGACGCGCTGCGCCGAGCGGCTCCACCTGCACGTCAACTCGGTCCGCTACCGCATCCAGCGCGTCCAGGACCTCACCGGCCGCGACCTCTCCCGCCTGGAGGACCGCGTCGACTTCTTCCTAGCCCTCCGCCTGATGGACGGCCCCGAGGAGGGACCGGCCGGTGGGGGCGAGCCGTAGCCGCTCCGGCTCCGGGATCCCCGCCGGGAGGCCGGCGGGCACGGCGCCGGGACCGGTCGTGATGACGACGACGTGCCCGTCGCCCGTGCGCAGCGGAAGGCGCGGGAAGTTGTTCTCGGCGGTCAGCGAGGCCAGGGCCAGGGCGTCCGGGGCGAAGCGCGGGACGACCTCGTCCCGCATGACCGGCTCGGCCTCGGCCAGCCGGTCGCCGAACGACCAGAGGAACGCGGTCACCCGGGTCGGCGGCGGCGCGGCGCCGGCCGGCGGGCGGGGCGGGAGGTCCGGGAGGCCGCGCAGCGGCCGCAGGAGGCGGGCGTCCGACGCGTCGACCATCGTGGCGCTCGCGGCCAGGCCGTGCTCGGCCCAGACCGGGCCGTCGTAGAAGGCGGGCAGGGCCTTGCCCCGCGCGTCCATGTCGGCGAAGCCGCGGAGCCACACGAACTTGTCGGGATCGTCCAGGTCGTGGAACTGGCCGAGGACGGCGATGCCGGCCTCCTCCTGCGATTCGAGGAACTCCCGGTCGAAGATCTCGACGAGTTCGTCCCTGCGTCCCGGGTGCAGCCTGTACTGGCGTAGTTCGATCACGTTCACGAGCGCAAGGATCACCGGCCGGGCGGCCCGTCCGCGAGCCGCCGGCGGGCCGATTCCCGTCAGTTTCGGGCCACCCCGGGCACGGATCAGGACGTGTGCCGGAGCATGGCGGAGACGACCGTGTCCCAGGTCCGGCGCGGAAGCTCGTTCCCGGTGCCCGGCAGGACGAGCAGTTCCGCGGCGGGGATCTCGGCGGCCAGCGCGCGGGCGTTGCCGACGGGGAAGAACGGGTCGTCCGCGCCGTGGACCACCAGGGTCGGCGCCTTGATGGCGCCCAGGCGCTCGCGCCAGCGCGGGCCGGAGTCGAGGGCGGCGAAGGCGGTCGCCATCTGGTCCGCGCGGTGGGCCGCGCCGGGGTCGTCGCCCGGGTCGAGCGTGGCGAGCGTCCGGTCGTGGATCCGTTCGATGGCCTGCCGGGCCTCGGCCTCGTCGAACTCCGCGCCGGACATGTGGCGCGCGTTCTCCAGCATGGAGCCGACGACGGATTCGCGGTCCGTCCAGTCGACCTCGGGCTGGTTCATGAAGTGGGCCATCAGCTCGGGCGCGTGCTCGGGCAGGTCGGGGTCGCTGGGGCCGGGCGCGGTGGGCCTGGTGGCGACGAGGGTGAGGGTGGTCACGCGGTCCGGGTGGTCGAGGGCGAGGAGCTGCGCGATCCAGCCGCCGGTCCCGAAGCCCGCGACGTGCACGCCGGGCAGGTCCAGGGCGTCGAGGACGCCGGCGGCGTCGGCGACCAGGTCGCGCAGCGTGTACTCGGGGGCTTCGGGGCCGGCGCCGGATCCCGGGGTCCGGGACCGCCCGGTGCCGCGCAGGTCGTAGCGGACGACGAAGCGGCGCAGGGCGGCCAGGCGTGCGCAGAGGTCGTCCGGCCAGGTGAGCACGGTGTTGCCCACGAGCAGGATCGGCGTGCCGGCCGGATCACCGGACGTCTCGACCCACAGGTCCACTCCGTTGATGTGCTTCTTCATACCGGGGTGGACTCCCCGGGCGCCCGGAACTCATCCCTCCTCGGCGACGATGGCGCTCAGCGCCTCGGTGATGTTCGCCTCAACCTTCGCCTTGTCGATGCCGAGCCCGGAGAGGACGCCCGTGCCGTCCTCGAACTCGAGGAGGGCGAGCAGGATGTGCTCGGTCCCGATGTAGTTGTGGCCCAGGCGCAGCGCCTCGCGGAAGGTGAGTTCCATGGCCTTCTTGCTGTCCGCGTCGTAGGGGATGAGGTCGGGGACGCTCTCGGCCTCCGGCGGCAGCGCCTCCGTCGCGGCCTGGCGGACCGTGTCGAGCAGGACGTCCTGCGCGACGATCGCCTTCGCGGCGAGCCCCTCGGGCTCGGACAGCAGCCCGAGGACCATGTGCACGGTGCCGATGTGGTCGTTGCCCGCGGCCCGCGCCTCGTTCATGGACGCCACGACGATGTTGCGGGCGCGCGGGGTGAACCGGGAGAAGCCGTCCTGCGGGTCGAGGTCGGGCGACGCGCCCTTGGCGACGAAGCGCTTCTGCGCGGCCTGCTTCGTGACGCCCATGCTCTTGCCGATGTCCGTCCAGGACGCGCCGGAGCGGCGGGCCTGGTCCACGAAGTGGCCGATGAGGTGGTCGGCGACCTCGCCGAGGTGCTCGGCGGCGATCACCGCGCTGCGGAGCTGTTCGAGGGCGTCGGTGTGCACCTTCTTGATGCCGTTGATCAGTTCGTCGAGCCGGATCTGCCCTACGGGCTGGGTGGGTTCGGTCATGCGTCAACCCTAGGTTGACGAATCGGTATCGTCAACCCGAGGTTGACGATCACCAGCCGGCGGCTCCGGCGAACGTCGTGGGGCGCGGGTCGTAGCCGAGGACCTCCCTGGCGGCGGTGATGTCGAGGGTGCGCTCCACGGCGAGATGGCTGATCGCGTAGCGGGTGATGCGCGGCGGCTCGGGACGGTTCGCCAGCAGGAACGCGCCTTCGGCGAGGGCGGCCAGCGGGCGCGCGACGGCGGCGGGCACGTACACGGGCCTGGCGCGCACGCCGCGCTCGCGGAGGATCTCGCGGAACGCGTCGTCGATCGTCACCGGGGCGGCGTCCGCGACGTTGAAGACGCCCGAGGCGGCCGGGCCGGTCGCGGCCAGCACGCACGCCTGGACGAGGTTGCCGATCGACGTAAGGCTGATGCGCTGGCGGCCCGTCCCGGCGGCGGTCAGGACCGGCCCCCGCACCGCGGACAGCACGCGCGGTAGCAGGGTCGCGTCGCCGGGGCCGTAGACCGCGTGCGGGCGCAGGACGATCGTGCCGGGCGCCGCGAGGACGGCGCGCTCGGCGGCGGCCTTCGACGCGCCGTAGGCGTTCATGTAGCGGCGCACGGGGGCCTCGTCCTCGGTGGCCATGACGCTCGGGCGGAACGGGTCGTACACGCTCGCCGTGCTGACGTGGACGAAGCGTGCGCCGGGGAAGGCCGCCAGAACGCTGCGGGTGCCGGTAAGGTTCGCGGCGAACAGCCCGGCGGCCGGCCCCCAGTCGGTGACGCTGCCCGCGCAGTGGACGACCGCGTCGACCTGGGGCGCGTCGGCGAGCGGGCCGCGCGTGACGTCCCAGGACCGGTAGACCGCGCCGCCGAGGTGGGCCGCGTCCACGGAGGCGCGGCGGCCGTAGGCGAACACGGCGGCGCCGTCGGCGGCCAGCCTCCGGCAGACCGCGCCGCCGACGAAACCCGAGGCGCCCGTCACCGCGATCCTCATGCGCCCACCAGCTCGCGCAGGCGGTCGCGGTCGAGCTTGCGGGTCCGGCCGGAGCGGGGCAGCCCGTCCAGGACGACGATGCGGTCGGGCAGCGCGTCGTGGTCGATGACGCCGGGGAGGGCGCGGCGGAGCCGGGCGGGCAGGTCGGCGGGGCCGACCACCGCCAGCACGACCTCCTCGTCGCCCGTCCCCGGGTCGGGGACGCCCACGATGGCGGCCTCGGCGACGTCCGGGAGCGCCGCGATCGCCGGCTCGTACAGGCCCGGGTAAAGGTTGAACTTGCCGCGGATCAGCATGTCCTTCTTGCGTCCCATGAGGATCAGGCGGCCTTGGTCCAGGCGGGCCAGATCGCCGGTCGGCAGCTCGGTGCGGGGGTCCGCGCCGAGGTAGCCGCTGCAGAGGTTGGGGCCGGAGAGCAGCAGTTCGCCGTCGTCCGCGATCCGGGCGCCGACCCCGGGCAGCGGCGCGCCGAGGGGGTCGCCGGACCCGGTGTGGCCGAGCTTCTCCTCCGCCGACGCGATCGCGACCGGCAGGATCTCGGTCATCGCGTAGACCGACAGGACCTCGGCGGACGGCACCGCCGCGACCGCCCTGCGCAGGATCGCCGGGGGCGCGGGAGCGGCCCCGAGCAGCACGTACCGCAGGGTCGGCGGCAGCTCTGGCGACGCGTCGAGGACGTCGGCGAGGTGGACGGGAACGCAGAAGACGTGCGTGGCGCCCCGCTCCCGCATCAGCCGGGCGAAGCGGCCGGGCGGGCAGGACAGCGGCGGCATCGACCACCGCGCGCCCGCGATCAGCGTCGGCAGCCCGAGCATGAGCTGGTCGGTGTGGACGACGTCGCCGGGGCCGAGCGGCAGCCGCGTCCGGAACAGGTCGAGCGCCGCCGCCAGGGACGCCCGGGTGTGCACGACGGCGCGCGGTGCGGCCGTCGTCCCCGAGGTGAAGATCACCGCGGCGGGGGCGCCGGGGTCCTCGTCCGGGCCGGGCTCCGGCGCGTCCCCGGACGCGAGCCGCTCGAACGACAGGGCGTTCCGCGGCACGCCCGGCAGGCGGCGGCCGACGTGGACGTGCCGCATCGGGTCCCCGCCGGGGATCTGGAGGTCGGCGAGGTTCGGCAGCAGCAGCCCGCGCCGCCGCGCGTACGCCCGGACGGGCCGCAGCCGGCTCCCCGCGTACAGCACCGACTCGGCCGCCGACCAGCGCGGGCGCGCCAGCCGGAGCCGCGCGGTGAACATCTCCGGCCCGGCGCCCGGGTCGGCGAACACGACCACTCCCCCTGCCGCGACCACGCCCAGCGCGAGGACGAGCGACTCCGGCGACGGCCGCACCGAGAACAGCACCCCGTCCCCTGGCGCGAGCCCGGCCTCCATGAGCCCGTGCCGGACGGCGAGCACCCGCCGCCGCAGCTCGCCGTAGGTGAGTTCGGCGCCGTCCCCCGCGACCAGGGCGACCTCGGCCGGCGCCGCCGCGGCCTGGTCGAGCAGCCGCTGCACGAGCGTCATGCCGCCTCCCCCGCCGGTGCGGACTCCGAGCGGACGGCCAGGTGCCGGTACGTCGGGATCAGCACGCCCCGCGCCGCCTTCCGCCGCGTGATGACCAGCGGCGCGGCGCCGAGGACCGTGCGGGCGACCCGCCGGATCTGCGCCATGGCCAGCGGGTACCCGATGCAGAAGTGCGGGCCCGCGCCGAACCACAGCCGCCGCAGCTCCGGCGGATGCGGGCGTCCCGGGTCGAACGGGCCGTGCGCGCGGCAGCAGTTGTGCGTGGCGATCAGCACCCGGTCGCCGGGGCGGACCGCGACGCCGCCGACCGCCACCGCGCGGTGCACGCTGCGCAGCATCACCGGGGTCGGCGTCGTCACCCGCATCGCGTCCTCGATGGCGCGGTCGAGCAGTGCCGGGTCGTCGGCGGCCCGGGCGAGCCGGCCGTGGTCGTGCAGCAGCGCGACCAGCCGCGGGATGAAGGTCGCGACGGTCTCCGTGCCGGTCAGGAAGAACGCCCCGGCGGCGCCGCGCGCCTCGTCCCGGGACAGGCCGAGCGCCCGCATCCGCCCCATGACCGTGGACTCGTCCCCCAGGTACGCCTTCTCCGCGGCGTCGCCGAGCGGGTCGAGGACCTCGCGGGCGCGCCGCACCTGCGCCGGGGAAAGCCGGCGGGTCCGCAGCGACACCATCGACACCACCCGCTCGCCCTGCTCGAACAGGTCCCGGCAGGCCGCCTCCGTGCGCAGGTCCAGGCCGATGACCTCGCTGATGACCGCCGCCGCCAGCACCCGCGCCGCGTCCACCAGGTCGACGGCCTCGCCGCGCCGGAGCCTGTCGCCGAGCCGTTCCAGCGGCTCCGCCAGCACCCGGTCGCACAGCTCCTCGGTGTAGGACGGGACGAACAGGTCGGTGAGGCGGCGCCGCAGCACCCGGTGCGCCTCGCCCTCCATGTTGAGCAGGACGGACGGCCCCAGCACGGGCGTCCACAGGTCTCCGGGCGAGCCGGGCCCGTCCTTGCGGAACGTCTCGCCGTCCATGAGGACCTCCCGGGCCAGGGCGGCGTCGTTCACCACCACGCCGAGGCCCGGCACGCGGACGATCGCGCCGCGCCTGGCGATCCCCCGCAGCAGCGGGTAGGCGACCGGATGGGCGGCCAGGTAGAGGCGCCGCTCCCAGTTCACCGGATGTCCGCGCCTCATCGGATGTCCCCGCTTCACCGGATGTCCACGACGTCGGGCATGTAGCGGTGGTCGGCGTACCAGCCGAGGGTCTTGACCAGGCCGTACGCGCGCAGCCGCCGCACCGACCCGTACATGACCATGTCCTTGCGCAGCCCGTAGGCGTCGGTGATGTAGCGGACGCGGTTGACCAGCGCGCGGTCCTCGTGGACCTCCTCGATGCGGGTGCGCGGGAAACCGCCGGCCCGCTGGTACAGGTCCGCCGTGATCGCCAGGTTGCAGCCCGGCATCATCACGTACGGGCCGAGGTAGGCGGGGTCCTGGTTGCCGGGCCGGAAGCGCCCGAACAGGGCGGCGAGATCGATGACGGCGGGCAGCAGGCGCCGCTCCCAGAACTTCAGCGGGAACTCGTCGGTGCGGGGCAGCAGCGGCCCCGACACCAGCTCCAGTCCGTCGCCGAACGCCCGCCGCACCGCCGCGACCCAGCCGGGATGCGGCAGGCAGTCGGCGTCGGTGCGGGCGATGTGCGTGGCCCCGGCGCTGATCGCGTGCCGGACACCGGTGTCGGACGCGGCGCCCGTGCCCTTCTCCGGCTCGTGCACGATCCGGACGTCGAACGGAGCCTCCTCCGCCGCGAACTCCTTCACGACCCGCGCCGTGCCGTCGGTACTGCCGTTGTCGACCACGACGAGCGAGAAGCCCGTGTCGGTCTGCGCGGCTAGGCGGCGCAGCGTCGCGCCGATCGACCGCTCCTCGTCGTAGGCGGGGACGACGACCCACAGATCCATGGGCAGATGCATGGTCACAGCTCCGCGAACAGGACGCCGAGGCTGATGCCGCCGGCGAGGCCGATCATGGCGACGCGGTCACCGGGCCCGCAGCGCCCCTCGGCGAGCGCGGTGGCGAGCTGCAGCGGGAGGCTCGCGGACGCGACGTTGCCGTGCTCGGGCAGCGTCACGACGAGCCGGTCCGCGGGGACGCCGAGGACCGACCGCAGCACCTCCAGGTACGGGAGCGTCACCTGGTGGACGGCGACGACCGCGAAGTCGTCCCAGGCCAGGCCCGTCTTCTCCAGCGCGGTCGTGAAGATCTCCGGCCCGCCCGCGAGGAACGCGTCCTTGAGCCGCCGCCCGTCCCCGCTGAAGTAGGTGTACTCGGGGTCGCGGGGGTGCATCGAGCCGCCGGCGGGCAGCGTCCCGATCCGCCAGGCGCCGGAGACGGCGGCGAAGTCGCGGTAGAAGATCCCGCCGTCGGGGGCCGCCTCGACGAGCGCCGCGGCGCCGCCGTCGGAGAGGGTGTAGCCGGCGAAGGCGTCCACGAACTGGGCGCGGTCGCGCACCTTCCAGCGGACGGCCCGCGACGGGCTCTCGCCGGTGCAGACCAGCACCCGCTCGTGCTGCCCGGTGCGGATCAGCGCGTCCGCCATCTGCAGGCCGTTCAGAAAGCTGTTGCAGGCGTTCTTGACGTCGAACACCGGGCAGGCCGCGCCGAGCTTGTCCGCGACGATGTGCGCGGTGGCGGGCTCGATCAGGTCCTGCGAGGCCGATCCGAAGATCAGCAGGTCGATGCCCGCCAGCCGGAGCCCGCGCCGCGCGAGGACGTCGCGGGCCGCGGCGGCGGCCAGGTCGGACGCCTGCTCGTCGTCCCGCATGACGTGCCGGGCGCGGATCCCGGTCATCCGCTCGATGATCGTGGGATGCGGCCGGTAACCGCCGTCCGCCGCGCTTCCGGCGGCGCTCCCGGCGGCGCTCTCGGCCGCGATGCGCGCCTCGACCTCGGCGCTGGTGACCGTCCGCTCGGGCAGGTGCGCCGCGACGGCGGCGATGCGGGCTCTCATGGGCTGGGGTCCCCCGGTTCCTCGTGCTCGGTGGACGATCAGACTCGCCGACCCCGGACGCTCCGGCGAGAGCGACCCTACGGAACCAGGGGTGGGCGTTGTACCCCGGTTCGCCGTGAGTACCGCCACTCATCCGGATTGAGTACTACCGCGTTTCCCGCGGCACCGCCACCCGCATGATCGCCGGGCTGACCAGCCCGAAGATCGAAAACGGCGGCCGCTACCGGTGTGCGGGCCAGTGCTCCGGCCTTCAGGCCGGGGGTGAAGGCCCGCGCGGGGGCCGTCAGGCCCGAGCCTGCTCTGACGGGCTGGTTCAGGGGGCGTCGTGGTCTTGGTCGGCGGTTTCGGCGATGGGGACGGGGACGACTGCGGCGATGCGGCGGCCTCGGTTGGTGATGTAGGTGATGCGTCCCCGGACGGCGGCGTCGTTGAGGACGTCGGCGAACTGGCGGCGTGCGTCGGCGACGCTCATCTCTTCCGACTCCATGCACGTCAGTGTACAAGCGCGAACCATGATGTACGTGGATGTACGATTCACGGGTGCGGCTCAGGTACCGGTTCCGGCTCTACCCGACCCCGAGCCAGCAGCGGTCGCTGGCGCGGGCGTTCGGGTGCGCGCGGGTGGTGTTCAACGACGCCCTCCGCGCCCGCGAAGAGGCGCACGCGGCGGGGCTGCCGTACCTGTCGGACGGGGACCTGTCCAAGCTGGTCATCACCGAGGCGAAGAAGACCGGCGAGCGGGCGTGGCTGGGCGAGGTCTCCTCGGTCGTCCTTCAGCAGGCCCTGGCCGATCTGAACACCGCGTACCGCAACTTCTTCGCGTCGGTGTCGGGCAAGCGCAAGGGCCGCAGGGTCGCGCCGCCCCGGTTCCGGTCGCGCAAGGACCGGCGGCAGGCGGTCCGGTTCACCCGCAACGCCCGCTTCACGGTCACGGCGGGCGGGAAGCTGCGCCTGCCGAAGATCGGGGACGTGCGGGTGCGGTGGTCCCGGGACCTGCCGTCCGCCCCGTCGTCGGTCACGGTGATCCGGGATGCGGCGGGCCGGTACTTCGCCTCCTTCGTCGTGGAGACCATGGACGGGCCGCTGCCGGAGGCGGCGGCCGAGGTCGGGATCGATCTGGGGTTGACGCATTTCGCGGTGACCTCCGACGGCCGGAAGATCACCTCGCCGAGGTTCCTGCGCCGCGCCGAACGCCGCCTCCGCAAAGCGCTGCAGGCGCTGTCACGCAAGCAGAAAGGCTCGAACAACCGCAGGAAGGCGGTCGCGCGGGTCGCGCGGATGCACGCCCGTGTCGCCGATGCGCGGCGGGACCATCACCATAAGCTCTCCACCCAGTTGATCCGCGAAAACCAAGCGGTCTACGTGGAGGACCTCGCGGTGAACGGCCTGGCCCGCACCCGGCTGGCCAAGTCCGTGCACGACGCGGGCTGGTCCCAATTCGTCGCAATGCTGGAGTACAAGGCCGCCCGGTACGGCCGCACCTTCGCCAAGGTGGACCGCTGGTTCCCCTCCTCCAAGCTCTGCGGAGCGTGCGGGACGGTCACCGAAGCCATGCCGTTGACCGTCCGCGAATGGGCATGCCCGTGCGGCACGGTCCACGACCGCGACGTCAACGCCGCCAGCAACATCCTGGCCGCCGGACGGGCGGACAGCCTAAACGCCTGCGGAGGGACCGTAAGCCCTCCCGCCTAGCGGAAGGCAGGACCCGGTGAAACAGGAAGCCACAGAAGTGCCGCACACGCGGCACAGGCTGAATCCCCGGCCTTCAGGCCGGGGAGCGCGTCAAACCTCGGGGATCTCCTCCGGTACCTCGCCGGTCGGGCCGGGCGCCGGCTCCCCGGGGCCGCCGGGGTTCTGCGGACCGCCCGGGTTCTCCGGGGCCGTCGGGAACACCGGCCGGACCGGCTCCGGCTCGGCGGGCGGCCGGTTCCACCACCACAGCGCGAACGAGATCGCGAACAGCGCCAGCACGATGCCGATCAGCTGGAGCACCGACCGCCGGTAGCTCGGCTCGCGGTACCTGCGGCGCCGCGGGAAGCTCACGCCGCCGGTGCGCCGGGCGCGCCGGGCGGCACGTCGGATGCGCCGCTGCTCGCGCCTGCTCGGGGGCCGGATCCGCTCGCGGGCGCTCGGCTCCGTGAACGTGGCGCCCCGGACGAAGTCGTCGTCGAACACGGGCTCGTCGAAGTCTGCGGCCATGAGGTTCTCTCCGGCGCCGGGGGCGGTCGGAGAACCCAGGCTAGTCGACGCCCCGGATGATCCATCCCCGCGATTTCTAGAACGTGTTTCACTTCCGATCCGCGGCCCGGGTGACGAAGCTCACCGGCCGCCGCCCTTGAGAACGATCATGTGCCATGGCATGCGGCGGCCCCGCCGCGTCCGCACACCTCAGCACGGCGTGACCTGCGGAGACTCCCGACAAGACGCCAGATTAGACTTGAGTCTCATTTTCTCTTGAAGTCGGCTTGGAACGCGTTCTACGGTGAGGGGGAGCTCGCGCCGCAGACCGGGAGGAACCGCCCATGACCGCCACCGCTCCGGAGACCCCCGTCCCCGCCGGATTCGACTTCAGCGACCCCGACCTGATGGCCGAGCGCGTCCCCCTCGCCGAGTTCGCGCTGCTGCGCCGGACGGGACGGCCCTGGTGGAACGCGCAGCCGCGCGGCCGCACCGGCTTCGACGACGACGGCTTCTGGGTGATCAGCAAGCACGCGCACGTCAAGGAGATCTCCCGCGACCACGAGCTGTTCTCCTCGAACGCCAACGGCGCGATCATCCGGTTCAACGAGTCGCTCGGCACCGAGGAGCTGGACGTCCAGCGCGAGAACCTCCTGCTGCACATGGACCCGCCGCAGCACACCAAGCTCCGCCAGATCGTCGCCCGCGGCTTCACCCCGCGCGTGATCGGCCGACTGCACGACGCGCTGCAGGAGCGCGCGGAGCGGATCGTCGCCGAGGCCCGCCGGCGCGGCGGCGAGGGCGACTTCGTCACCGAGATCGCGGCCGAGCTGCCGCTGCAGGCCATCGCCGAGCTGATGGGCGTCCCGCAGGAGGACCGCCGCCGGCTGTTCGACTGGTCCAACCAGATGCTCGGCTACGACGACCCCGACTACGACGCCGACCCCGCCTGCGCCGCCGCCGAGATCATCGGCTACGCCATGGAGCTGGCCGACCGGCGGCGCGGCTGCCCCGCCCACGACATCGTCACCAAGCTGGTCCAGGCCGACGTGGACGGGCGCGGCCTCACCGACGACGAGTTCGGGTACTTCACGATCCTGCTCGCCGTCGCGGGCAACGAGACGACCCGCAACGCCATCTCCCACGGCATGATCGCGTTCATGGACAATCCCGAGCAGTGGGAGCTGTTCAAGGCCGAGCGCCCCGAGAGCGCCGTCGACGAGATCGTCCGCTGGGCGACGCCGGTGACCGCGTTCCAGCGCACCGCCACCCGCGACACCGAGCTGGGCGGCGCGGAGATCAAGGCGGGCGACCGCGTGGCGATGTACTACAGCTCCGCCAACTTCGACGAGGAGGTCTTCGAGGACCCCGCCTCGTTCGACATCGCCCGCTCCCCCAACCCCCACCTCGGGTTCGGCGGCACGGGGGCGCACTACTGCATCGGCGCGAACCTGGCCCGCCTGGAGATCCGGCTCATGTTCGACGCGATCGCCGACCAGATGCCGCACATCGCGCGCCTCGGCGAGCCGCGCCGCCTGCGCTCCCCCTGGCTGAACGGCATCAAGGAGCTGCCCGTCCGGTACGCCTAGCCGGCACGCCTGACCCGGCCCGCCCGGCCGCCGGGCGATCCTGCCCAGCGGGACGCGGCCTCCTCGCCGAAATCTAGAACGGGTTACAGTGAATGCGAATCACGTTCTAGAAGGAGACCGCATGGGTACCCCGGTGATCGTCGAGGCAGTGCGCACACCGCTCGGAAAGCGCAACGGCTGGCTGGCGGGCATGAAGGCCCAGGCCGTCCTGGCGCACGCGCTCAACGCCGCGGTCGGGCGCGCCGGCATCGACGCCGCCGAGGTGGAGCAGGTGTTCGCCGGGTGCGTGACGCAGGCCGGCGAGCAGGGCGGCCACGTCGGCCGCTACGCCTGGCTGTACGCGGGACTGCCCTGGCAGACCGGCGTCACGACGATCGACGCCCAGTGCGGGTCGGCGCAGCAGGCCGTCCACCTCGCCGCGTCGCAGATCGCCGCCGGCGTCGTGGACGTCGCGATCGGCTGCGGCGTCGAGGTGATGAGCCGCGCGCCGCTCGGCAGCAACGTCCTGCCCGCCGACCCCCGGCCGGACGACTGGTCGCTCGACATGCCGAACCAGTTCGAGGCCGCCGAGCGGATCGCCGCCCGCCGCGGCATCACCCGCGCCGACCTCGACGCGTTCGGCGCCCGCTCGCAGCAGCTCGCGGCCAAGGCGTGGGCCGACGGCCGCTTCGACCGCGAGATCGCGCCCGTCACGGCGCCCGTCCTCGACGCCGAGGGCAACGTGACCGGGGAGACCCGCGAGGTCACCCGCGACCAGGGCCTGCGCGAGACCACCGCCGACGGCCTCGCCGGGCTCAAGGCGGTCATGCCGGACGGGCTGCACACGGCGGGCACCTCGTCCCAGATCTCCGACGGCGCCGCGGCCGTCCTCCTCATGTCCGAGGAGAAGGCGAAGGCCCTGGGCCTGCGCCCCCGCGCCCGCATCAAGACCCAGGCCCTGGTCGGCTCGGAGCCGTACTACCACCTGGACGGCCCGGTGCAGTCGACCGAGCGCGTGCTCCAGCGGTCCGGCATGACGATGGGCGACATCGACATCACCGAGATCAACGAGGCGTTCGCCTCGATCGTGCTGTCCTGGGCGTCGGTCCACAAGCCGGACATGGACAAGGTCAACGTCAACGGCGGCGCCATCGCCCTCGGCCACCCGGTCGGCGCGACCGGCTCGCGCCTGATCACGACCGCGCTCCACGAGCTGGAGCGCCGCGACGCCGGGACGGCCCTCGTCACGATGTGCTGCGGCGGCGCGCTGTCCACGGCGACCATCCTCGAACGGATCTGACCGGCCACGACGACCACGGCCCCGGCGCACCGCCGGGGCCGCCACTCTGCGAAGGCGCGAAAGGCGGTCACTCCTTGCAGCCGGAACCCGAAGACCTCGGCGGCGGACTGTGGAGCGTTCCAGTCCCGATCCCGGACAACCCCCTGGCCTACACGCTGGTGTACGCGGTGGAGAGCCCCCAGGGTCCCGTCCTGATCGACGCGGGCTGGCACCACGAGGACGCCTGGGCGGCACTGCGCGGCGGGCTCGGCACGTTCGGGATCGACGTCGCCGACGTCCGCGGCGTGGTCGTCACCCACTACCACCCCGACCACGCTGGCCTCGCGGGCAAGGTGCGCGAGGCGTCCGGCGCCTGGATCGCCATGCACCACGCGGACGCCGAGATCACCCGGCTGTTCCAGAGCGTGGGGCAGGGCGGCCGCCGCTCGTTCGAGCTGACCGCGCTGCGCCGCGCGGGCGCGGCCGAGTCGGACCTGGCCGAGCCGCCCGCGGACCGCCGGGTCGAGCCGCCCGCCGTCCCGGACCGGGAGCTGTCCGACGGCGACCTCGTCGACCTCCCGGGCCGCAGGCTGCGCGCCATCTGGACGCCGGGCCACTCCCCCGGCCACCTCTGCCTCCACCTGGAGGACGGCGACCGCATCTTCACCGGCGACCACGTCCTGCCCCGCATCACCCCCCACATCGGCCTGTACCCGTACGACATCCCGGACGTCGACCCGCTCAGCGACTTCCTCGGCTCCCTCGACAAGGTCTCCGCGATGTCGGTGGCCGAGGTGCTGCCGGCCCACCAGTACCGCTTCAACGGCCTCTCCGCCCGCGCCCAGGAGATCATCGAGCACCACGAGCAGCGCCTCGCCGAGATCACCGCCCTGCTGTCCGCGGACCCCAGGACGCTGTGGGACATCACGGCGGGCCTCACCTGGCGCAACCCCTGGGAGGAGATGGCCCAGTTCGCCCGCCGCATGGCCGCCGCCGAAGCCGCCGCCCACATCCGGACCCTGGAGACCCGGGGGGTCGCCCGCCGGGAAGGCACCGGCGACCCCCTCCGCTACCGTCTCCGCTGACCGGCCGCCCTACCCCTGCGGGACGGGCCTGAGCGGACGCTCAGGATCGAGGGCGAGCCTCGGCCAGCCCTCGGTGTCGCGCTGCAACTGACGGTCGTGGGTCGCGAGGACGACGGCCGCCGGGGTCGCCCGGAGCGCCGCGGTCAACTCGTCCACCAGGGCGATCGACAGGTGGTTTGTCGGCTCGTCCAGCAGCAGGACGTGCGGGCGGGCCGCCAGCACCATCGCCAGGTCGAGCCTGCGCTGCTGCCCCATGGAGAGTCTCCCCACGGGCTTGCCCAGGTCGTCCGCTGACAGGAGCCCCAGCGCGGAGAGCGAGACCGTCTCGTCCGCACCGATGAGGCCCGAGGCGACCAGGCGCCCGGCGTGCGCGGCGAACACGTCGTGCGCCCTGCCGTCCACGTGGGGCGATTCCTGGGCCAGCAACTCCACGCGCGTGTTCGGGGCACGCCGCGCGTGCCCGCCGCTCGGGGCGAGCCGCCCGGCGAGCACCGCCAGCAGCGTCGACTTCCCGGCCCCATTGGGCCCGGTCACGACGAGGCGCGAACCCGACTCCAGGGACAGCGACACGTCGCAGTCCAGACGGCCCTCCACCCGCACGCCGTCGGCGGTGAGCAGCGGAACGCCGGGACGCGCGGGCAGATCCGGCATCCGGAACCGCCGCGGCGGCACCGGCGCGGTCACCGCGTGCCGCTCCAGGTCGTCCCGGCGCCGATGCACGGACCGGACGATGCCCGGTGCGCGGGTGGCGCGCTGGTGCTTGCCCGTCCCCTTGTCCGGCCGCCAGCCGGTCACGAGCCGGTTCTGGGCCTCCGACAGGTCCCGCGTGAGGCGCGCGTGCTCGGCCCGCTGCCGCTCGTACTCCTCCTCCCACCGCCGGAGCTCCGCCTCACGCCCCTCCCGGTAGCCGGCGTAGCCGTCCCCGTAGACGCGCGGCAGCCCGTCCCGGCTGGGATCCAGGTCGAGGACGGTCGTCGCCACATCGGACAGCAGCGCCCGGTCGTGACTGACGACCACGACCCCGCCCGGATGCGCGCGCAGCCTCGCGGTGAGGAAGCGGAGGCCGGCCGCGTCCAGGTGGTTGGTCGGCTCATCTAGAAGCAGGAAGTCGTGTTCGGCGCCGAGCAGGCACGCGAGCCGGACCCGGTAGCGCTGGCCCACCGACAGCTCGGACAGGCGCCTGCTCCGGTCGGTGACCGCGCCGAGGTTCTCCAGGGCGAGGTCGACCCGCCGGTCGGCGTCCCAGGCGTCGAGGGCCTCCGCCGCGTCCAGGGCGGCCCCGTACCGCCGTTCGGCACCGGGCAGCCCCTCGGACAGCTCCCGCGTGGCCTCGTCGAACGCCTTCAGCGCGGCGCGGGCGTCCGCGAGTTCCATGTCGATGGCCTGGCCGACGGTGGCGCCGGGCCCGGCGGCCATGGCCTGCTCGGCGATCCCGAGCGTGCCGACCCGCTGGACGTGCCCCTCGTCGGGCACCAGGACCCCACTGAGCACGTGGAGCAAAGTGGTCTTCCCGCGGCCGTTCTCCCCGACGACGCCCCAGCGGGCCTGCGGCGAGACCGTCAGGTCCACGCCGTCGAGGACGGTGCGCCCGCCCCGGACGACGCGGACGCCTTCGGCGGTGAGCTGCGCCCGAGCACGCGCGGGCAGGGTGATGGAAAGGGTGCTCATTCTTCCTCCGGACGGAGGCGCGCATGCGTGGACGCATCGAGAAGAACTCGTGGGGAAGCGCGCCTTCGAGCTGACTCAGGACAGCGTCAGACCGCCCGTGGCTCGCTCAACACGAGGGACGGGCCGTCCAGAGAGGAATCAGAGAAAGAACAACCGTGGCACGCCCCCGAAGCTAGCAACCACACCCCTCCACCCCGCAACCCAAATTAGGCGGCGTGGGTATCGGTGCTGCGCAGCACGTACATGTCGTCACCGAAAACGGCCGAGATCTGGAGCTCTCCACCGAGGGCCTCGACGTATCGGGCGATGACCTCGACGGTGGAGACCTCGCCTCGCTCGATCTGGGAGACGCGGCTCTTGGTCACGCCCATCCGGTCGGCCACCTCGCTCTGCGACAGTCCGATGGCCTTACGCCTCTCCGCGAGCCGGTGCCCATCGATGTACGCCTGGTTGCGCTTACGGGCCTCGGCCACGCCCTGTTCGCCGCCGGCACCCGCGACGACATCGGGCCGCACATCGCTCCACTTGGGGAAGTTCGTCATAGTTTCCGCCCCTCTTCGCTCTCCCGCTCCTTCACGTAGTCGGCGTACAACTCCTCGGCACGCGGAATCGCCTGCCGATACCACCCGGACCAGTCCCCCGACTTCTCCGCCCACCAGGAGGATCGCCGATCGCCACGGGTCGAAGACGAACAGGTTCCGAACCTCCGTGCGCCCCCGCCGACCCCGGACGCAACTCCTTCAGGTCGTGGATCTCTGAACCTTCCAGCCGATCGACCATGGGGCGGCCAAGTGCGGGACCGCCCTCGGCCAACCGGTCGATGGCGTCGACCGCCTGGGCCTTGGAGCGCTCGTCCAATGTGTCGATCCACACGAGGAACTCGTTGGTGACACGTATCTCCCACTCCTCGGCCATGGACGGGAGTTTAGCAAATCCTTCACCCCCCAGGAGGGGTCGGCAGGTGGGTGGCGG
>NZ_SMKB01000131.1:0-20157 GCF_004348575.1 Actinomadura sp. 7K534 | reverse complement strand
TCCCCGCACCCCGCACCCCGCGCGACCGCGGCGCGCACCCGCGTTCCGCCGCCTCCGCCATCGACATGGCCGTCCTGCACGCCCGGCTGGAGGAGTCCCTGGACGTCCTCCGCGACACCTACGCGCCCGCGCTCGGCGACGGCGGCGGCTGGTACCACGAGCTCACGCGGCCCGAGCCGGGCAGCACCGCGACGGCCCTCGGCCTCCTGGCCTTCGTGGAGGCGGGCCGCCCCTTCGAGTACTTCGACGAGGGGCTCGCCTTCCTCGCCGCCCGGCAGACCACCTCCCGGGACGCGCTGCGGGACGGCGGCTGGGCCACCAAGACCAGCCTGGGCATGCCGGTCGTGGAGGCGACCGCATGGATCGCGCGGTTCCTCGCCCGCGCCCGCTGCGACCTGCGCGACGACGCGCCCGACCTCGAACGCGCCTACCGGTGGCTGGTGCTCAACCAGAACCCGGACGGCGGCTGGGGGTCGCTGCACGGCTGCCGGTCCAGGGTGTGGCCGACCTGCCTGGCGCTCCGCGCGCTCAGCCAGCTGAACCCCTACGACACGGCCGTCGACCGGGGCGTGGAGTGGCTGACCGCGGACCGGACCGCGCACCGCCCCGGCTGGGGACCGACCCAGGCGTCCCGGCCCACCGTCACCCACACCGCTTTCGTGCTGGTCACACTGGCCGAAGCGCGGCCGGACCTGAGGACGGAGCGGCTGCTGGACGCCTACGACTGGCTGCTGGAGCACCTCGGCACCGAGGACGACACCTGGATCGAGACCTACGACGTCTCCCCGCACGACACCGTCTCCCCGCACGGCACCGGGGCGAAGCCGGTGTGGCGCCTCGCGCTCTGGCACTACGGCCTGCCCATCGCGCTCAACGCCCTGCTGCGGGACCCGCGCGGCCCGCACGGGCCGGCCGTCGCCCGCGCATTCCGCACGCTGGTCCGCGGCGAGGTCGCCGACCCGCGCTGGAACGGCTACCCGGGCAGCGGCCGGACGTCGCTGTGGACGCTGTGGTGGCGGCTGGAGACCTTGGTCGCGCTCGCCCGGCTCCCCCTCGCAGGGAACGCCGACGTGCTGCACTGGCTGCCGGACGCGACGGTCGTCCAGCGCGCCCACGCCCGGGACGTCCCCCTGGCCGAGCTGCTGCCGCACAGCCGGCTCGTCGACCCGGTGGCGCTCGCACGGCGGCACTGGGCGGCGTTCCTGCTGGTCCTGGTGTGCGTAGGCAGCGCGCTCGGCGTCGCGGCCGGGCTGTGGGGGTGGAAGGACTTCTGGCTGAGCGTGATCCTGCCGATCATCCTCACCGCCGTCAACGAGTCGATGCGGCGGCGCCGCACCCAGCGCGGTCCGCCGCCCGCCGCGTCCTGAGCGGGCTCACGCCAGGCGCGCACGGCGGGCCAGCTCCGCCTCCCCGGCGGCGCGCATCGCCGCCACGGGCACGTCGTCGCGGCCGGTCATCAGCGCCACCTGCCGGACGGCCTGGTGCAGCAGCATCGGGAAGCCGCCCACGACCGTCCCGCCGGCCTTCTCGACCGCCACCGCCAGGGCCGTGGGCCACGGCGCGTACACGACGTCGAACAGGGCGGCGCCCGACGCGGCGACCGGAGCGGCGAACGCGTCCGCCGCCCGCCCCGGCAGCGTCGACACCACCAGCTCGGCCGGGAGCTCCGCGGTCACCTGGTCGAGGCTGACGACCCGGACCGCGAGCCCGAACCGCTCCCCTACCCGGGCGGCCCCGGCGGCGCGCTCCGGGGTGCGCACCGCGAGCACCGCTTCGGCCGCGCCGAGCGCGGCGAGCGCCGCGAGGGCGGACGCGGCGGTCGCGCCCCCGCCGAGCACCAGCGCTCTGCCGTCCGGCCCGCCGATCGTGACACCGGCCTCGGCCAGCGCCGTCACCATGCCGTGCACGTCGGTGTTGTCGCCGTGGCGCCGCCCGTCGCGCAGGACGATCGTGTTGACGCCGCCGACCTTCACCGCCAGGTCCGACACGGCGTCCACCAGGTCCAGCGCGACGCGCTTCAGGGGCATGGTCAGCGACAGGCCCGCCCACTCGGGGCCGAGGCCGTCCAGCAGCCCCGCCAGGCCGTCCTCATGGCACTCGATCGCCTCGTAGGACCAGCCGTCCAGTCCCATCGCCGCGTACGCCGCCCGGTGCAGCACCGGCGACAGCGAATGCGCGATCGGCGCGCCCAGCACCGCGGCCCGCCGGGCCGTCTCCCCCACCGCCACTCCCTCGGCTCAGTTGCCCGGGTTCGCCCGCTGCCAGGCCCGGAACTCCTTCTCCAGCTCGAGCTGCTGCTCGTAGGTGGTGGCGAACTTGGTGATCCCGCGGTCCGGGTCGGTGGTGACGAAGAACAGCCACGTCCCGTCCTTCGGCTTCAGCGCCGCCTCGATCGCCGCGCTCCCCGGGTTGCCGATCGGCCCCGGAGGCAGCCCCTTGTACTTGTAGGTGTTGTACGGCGAGTCGTACTTGAGGTCCTCGTTGGTCACCGTGAGCGTCCGCTTGCCGAGCGCGTACACGACCGTGCTGTCGAACTGCAGCGGCATGTCCTTCTCGACCCGGTTGTAGATCACCCGGGAGACCTTCGGCAGGTCGCTGGGCCGGGCGCCCTCCGCCTGGATGAGGCTGGCCAGCGTGATGACCGTCCCCGGCTTCATCCCCGCCTCGCGCGCCTTGCCGACGAGGTCGTCGCTCGTCGCCTCCTTGTTGAAGCGGTCCACCATCTGCTTGAGGATCTGCCCCGCCGAGCCGTTCGGGTCGAGGTCGTAGCGGCCCGGGAACAGGTAGCCCTCCACCCGGTTGCTCGCGTACGGCGGGAGGCCCAGCCCCTCGGGCTTCTTCGCCGCGGCCTGGAACTCCTTCACCGGGATCCCGGTCTTCTTGGCCAGGAGCTCGAAGACCTCGACGGCCCGCCGGCCCTCCGGGATCGTGATCTGGGTGTCGGCCCGCGACTTGGGGTCCAGCAGCAGCGCCATCGCCGCGGCGGACGACATCTTCTGCCGCATCTGGTAGAAGCCCGGCTGGATGCTGGACGCGCGCGTCTCCGTCTGGAACACCTTGACGAACGCGCGGGAGCTCTTGACGACCTCGTGCTCCTCCAGCGCCTTGCCGATCACCGCGCCGCTGGCGCCGTCCTTGATCTGGACCGTGACGCTCCCGGTGCCCTGGCCGGCGTAGTCCGGGGGGTTCCACTTGTCGTCGAGCCACGCGTAGCCGAGCACGCCGCCGGTGCCGAACACCGCCACCAGGAACGCCATCGCGAACAGCGCCGCGGCCCGGCCGTTGCGCCTGCGGCGCTTCTGCACCTTGCGGGTGCGCCGCTGGTCCTTGCGGCTGGGCCGGTCCTCCGCCGCGGGTCGCCCGTCCCCGTACGGATCGCCGTACGGGTCCGAGAAAAGGTCCAAGTCGTTCATGAGCTCCCCCGGACGATCTCGCCTGGGGGGCTTCCCGTCAATCTCTCCGCGTCGAGTGCCGCCTGGAGCAGCACCGCCGCGGCGGCCTGGTCGACGACCTTGCGGCGCGCCTTACCGTGCACTCCCCCCGCCCGCAGGCCGCTCTCGGCCGTGACGGTGGTGAGCCTCTCGTCGTGCAGCCGGACCGTCTCCGGGGGGAGCCGGTCCGCGAGCCGGTCCGCGAACCTGCGCGCCGCCTCCGCCGCCGGACCCTCCCGGCCCGACAGCGACGTCGGCAGGCCGACGACGACCTCGATCGCCTCGTACTCGGCGACCAGCTCCACCAGCCGGTCGACGTCGCCCTTGCCGCTCTTCACGGTCTCCAGGGGCGTGGCGAGCACGCCGCCGGGATCGCACCGCGCGACCCCGACCCGCACGCTCCCCACATCGACCCCCAACCGGACGCCGTTTCTCATGGCTTCGCTCCGCTCAGCGGCTCCGGGCGCCCCCCGGCACCAGGCGCGTCCCCCGCGCGCCCGTCGCGAGCCTCGTCGCTTCGACCCCCGGTCGCTCTACCCCGATGTGCGGGGATCACGCGGCCCCTACTGCGCGTTCGACCGCGTCGAGGGCCTCGCCGATCGCGGCGGGGTTCGCGCCGCCGCCCTGGGCGAGGTCGTCCTTGCCGCCGCCTCCCCCGCCGAGGGCCTTCGCCGCCACGCCGACGAGCGCGCCCGCCTTCAGGCCCCGTTCGCGTGCGCCCTCGGTGACGGCGACCACCACGACCGGGCGGTCCTTCGGGACGCCCGTGACCATGACGACCGCCGGCCGCGCGACGAGCCGCCCCCGGACGTCGACCGCGAGCTTGCGCAGGTCGTCGGCCCCCGTGCCGTCGGGGGCGCGGTGGCCCACGAACGCGATGCCGCCCACGTCCTTGGCGGTGTCGGCGAGGGAGCCCGCGATGGCGAGGACCTGCTGGGAGCGGAGCTTCTCCAGTTCCTTCTCCGCGTCGCGGAGCCGGGTGACGACCCCGGAGATCCGCTCGGGCAGCTCCTCCTTGCGCGCCTTCAGCTGCTCGGCGAGCTGCGCGACCAGCACGCTCTCCCGGGCGAGGAAGCGGAACGCGTCGATGCCGACGAGGGCCTCGACGCGGCGGACCCCGGCGCCGATCGACGACTCGCCCAGCACCTTGATCAGGCCGAGCTGCCCGGAGCGGGCGACGTGGGTGCCGCCGCACAGCTCGCGGGAGTAGTCGCCGACCTCGACGACGCGGACCTCGTCGCCGTACTTCTCGCCGAACAGGGCGAGCGCGCCCATCGCGCGGGCCTCGTCGATCGAGGTGTGGAAGGCGCGGACGTCCAGGTCGCCGACCAGGACCTCGTTGACCTCGTCCTCGACGTCCCGCAGCACGGTGGCGGGGACGGCGCCGGACGCCGTGAAGTCGAACCGGAACCGGCCCGGCGAGTTCTCCGACCCGGCCTGCGCCGCCGACTCGCCGAGCGCGCGGCGGAACCCGGCGTGCACCATGTGGGTCGCGGTGTGCGAGCGGGAGATCGCCCGCCGCCGCTCCACGTCGACCTCGGCGTGGGCCGAGTCGCCCGCCTGGGCCTCGCCGCTGAGCACGCGCCCCCGGTGCACGATGAGGCCGGGCAGGGGCGCCTGCACGTCGGTCACCTCGATCACCGCGCCGTTGCCGAGCCTGATCACGCCGTGGTCGGCGAGCTGCCCGCCGCCCTCGGCGTAGAACGGGGTGCGGTCGAGGACGACCTCGACCTCGGTGCCCTCCCCGGCCGCGGGCGCGTTCGCGCCGCCGACCAGCAGGCCGACGAGGCGGGCGTCGCCGCGCAGGTGGCCGTAGCCGATGAAGTCGACCTCGCCGCCGGCGCCGGTGAGGAGCTCGTCGAGGACGGAGACGTCCAGGTTGCCGGTCCGCTTGTCGCGGGCGTCCTTCTTGGCGCGCTCGCGCTGCTCGCGCATGAGGCGCCGGAAGCCCTCCTCGTCCACCTGGAGGCCCTGCTCGGACGCCATCTCCAGGGTGAGGTCGATCGGGAAGCCGTAGGTGTCGTGCAGCTTGAACGCCTGGTCGCCGGCGAGCGTGCGGCCGCCGGAGCGCCTGGCCTCCTCGACCGCGGTGTCGAAGATGGCGGTGCCGGTGCGCAGCGTCTGGAGGAACGAGTCCTCCTCGGCGTCGATGACGGTGTGGATGTTCGCGGCGGTGCGCACCAGCTCGGGGTACTGCTCGCCCATCGCCTTGATCGCGACGTCGGTCAGCTCGTGCATGAGGCCCGCGTCCTGGCCGCCGAGCAGCCGCAGGTTGCGGATGGAGCGGCGCAGGATGCGGCGCAGCACGTACCCGCGGCCCTCGTTGCCGGGGCGGATGCCGTCGGCGACCATCATCGTCCCGCTGCGGACGTGGTCGGCGATCACGCGCAGCGACACGTCGGCGCGCCGGTCGCGGCCGTAGCGGGCGCCGGTCAGCCCGGCCGCGCGGTCCAGGACGCGCCACAGGGTGTCGGTCTCGTAGATGTTGTCGACGCCCTGGAGGATCGCCGCCATGCGCTCCAGGCCCATGCCGGTGTCGATGTTCTTGGCGGGCAGGTCGCCGAGGATCGGGAAGTCGGTCTTGCTGTCCCCCGGCCCCCGCTCGAACTGCATGAAGACGAGGTTCCACACCTCGAGGTAGCGGTCCTCGTCGGCGACCGGCCCGCCCTCGCGCCCGTACGCGGGGCCGCGGTCGTAGTAGATCTCCGAGCAGGGGCCGCACGGGCCGGGAACGCCCATCGACCAGAAGTTGTCCTCCATGCCGCGCCGCTGGATGCGGTCGAGGGGGACGCCGACCTTCTCATGCCAGATGCTCTGGGCCTCGTCGTCGTCGTCGAAGACCGTGACCCACAGCTTCTCCTCGGGGAACCCGAAGCCGCCGTCCTCGCGCGGCCGGGTCAGCAGCTCCCAGGCGAACGGGATCGCCTGCTCCTTGAAGTAGTCCCCGATGGAGAAGTTGCCCAGCATCTGGAAGAACGTCGCGTGCCGGGTGGTCTTGCCGACCTCCTCGATGTCCGGCGTCCGCACGCACTTCTGCGCGCTGGTCATCCGCTGCGACGGCGGGGTGCGCTGGCCGAGGAAGTACGGCTTGAACGGGACCATGCCGGCGTTCACCAGCAGCAGGGTCGGGTCCTCGGCGACGAGGCTGGCCGAGGGCACCACCTGGTGCCCGCGCTCCTCGAAGAACGTGAGGAAGCGGCGTGCGACCTCTGCCGACTCCATATCAGTGGCCATCCTTGTCGTTCTCGATGATCGTGTATCGCGCCTTGAGCACGCGGCGTGGACCGGAACCCCGGTGGCCGGGCAGCTCGGCGTCCGGCGGAGCCTGGTCCATGCGGACGGCCTCGCGCAACTCCTCTTCACGGGCACGCATCTCGGTACGCACGTCCGAGGCGAAATGCCTCAACCGCTCGCCGGCGCCCTGCCCGGTGGACACCGCCCGCGCCGCGACCCCCTCGGGGGACCAGGCGCGCGCGATCCGGACGACGCGGCGCTTGACGCGGTGCGAGACGTAGACGCCCGCGCCAGCCCCGACCGAGACCCAGAACAGCCGCCTCATCTGCGTCCCCTGCCCGAGGAGCGCGCCTGCAACTGCGGCCTGCCCGGCTCTGCGTCGCCGTCCCGCCCGCCGAGGGCCTTGCGCACCCCGTAGGAGAACGCGGCGGCCTTCACCAGCGGGCCGCCCACCACCGACGTCATGACGGTGGTGACGGCGGAGACGTTCTGCGTGACGCCGGCCACCTGCTTGGTGATGACGTCGGTGCGGCCGAGTTGCTCGTTGGCGCGCTTGACCGTCCTGGTCATGTCGTTCATCAGCGGGCCCGCCTGGTCGCCGATGTCGTGGACGACCTTGGTCGCCTCGCCGAGGAGGCGGGAGAGCTTCAGCAGGGTGAGCGCGATGAACGAGACGAGCACCGCCCAGAACACCGCCACGATGAGACCTGCCAACTGTCCACCAGTGAGCATCAGGGCTTTCCGTTCGCGTGAGTTCGGCTCGGGGCCGGGCATGTGGCCAGTGACAGACCTTACCGGTCGACCGGCCCCTATGCCGGGACCACAGGCCGGGTAAGGGTCTGGTCAGCGCCGGTCCGCGGTACCGCGCAGGACGGAGCGGATCCGTGCGAGCACTTCGGTGAACCGGGACTCGGCACCGTACTTGGTCGGGCGATAGTACTCCCGTCCGTCCACGGTGTCGGGCGCGTACTGCTGCCGGACGACCCCGCCGGGGTGGTCGTGGGCGTACTTGTAGCCCTGCCCGTGCCCGATCTTCGCCGCGCCCTTGTAGTGCGCGTCGCGCAGATGCCCGGGGACGGGCCCGGCGAGGCCCTTGCGCACGTCGCCGAGCGCCCCGTCCACGGCCATGATCACCGCGTTGGACTTGGGCGCCAGGGACAGGTGGATGACCGCCTGGGCGAGGTTGATGCGCGCCTCGGGCAGGCCGACGAACTCCACCGCCTGCGCCGCGGCGACGGCCGTCTGCAGCGCGGTCGGGTCGGCCATGCCGACGTCCTCGCTGGCGTGGACGATCAGCCGCCGGGCGATGAAGCGCGGGTCCTCCCCGGCCTCGATCATGCGGGCCAGGTAGTGCAGCGCGGCGTCGACGTCGCTGCCGCGGATGCTCTTGATGAACGCGCTGATGACGTCGTAGTGCTGGTCGCCCTCGCGGTCGTAGCGGACGGCGGCCCGGTCGACGGCCTTCTCCAGGACGCCGGCGTCGATCACGGCGCCGTCCTCGACGACCAGGGCGGCGGCCTCCAGGTAGGTGAGGGCGCGCCGCGCGTCTCCGCCGGCCAGCCGGACGAGGTGCTCCTCGGCCGCCGGGTCCAGGGCGACCGCCCCGGCCAGGCCGCGCTCGTCGGCGAGCGCGCGGTGGATCACCTCGCGCAGCGCGTCCTCGCCGAGCGGCTCCAGGGTGAGCAGCAGCGACCGCGACAGCAGCGGGCTGATGACGGAGAAGAACGGGTTCTCGGTGGTGGCGCCGATGAAGGAGACCCAGCGGTTCTCCACGGCGGGCAGCAGCGCGTCCTGCTGCGCCTTGTTGAAGCGGTGGACCTCGTCCACGAACAGGACGGTCTGCCGCCCGGTCATGCCCAGCTCGCGCTTGGCCAGGTCGATCTCGGCGCGGACGCGCTTGACGCCGTCGCTGACCGCGGAGATCTCCACGAACCGCCGGGACGTGACGTGGCTGACGACCGTGGCGAGGGTCGTCTTGCCGGTGCCCGGCGGCCCCCACAGGACGAGCGACATCGGCACGTCCCGGTCGACGAGCTGCCGGATGGGGGTGCCGGGGCCGAGCAGGTGCCCCTGGCCGACGACCTCGTCCAGCCCGCGGGGACGCATCCGCACCGCGAGGGGCTGCCCCGCTCCCGTACCGGCCGCGGCCCGGGACACCGGCGCCGCGGCGGCCTCCGGGGCCGTCCCCGCCTCCGCCGGCGCGTCGAAAAGGCCCTCCGGCTCACCCGATTCCGCCCTGCTGGTCACGCTCTGACATTATCCGGCGGTGCGGACACTCCCGGCCCGGGGAACCCGGGAACCCGCGAACCGGCTGTGGCGTTGGAACAGCCCGGAAGGCGGATACAGGAGCGTGACGGTGGCCGGTACGACCCCGCGGCGGCGGTACGGGCCGGCCGGGCTGCTCGTGATCCTCCTCGTCGTGGGCGGGCTCGTCTTTTGCTACGGCCTGGGCCATGCGCCCGTGTCCCGCGTCTGCACCGAGCAAGCGGTGAGCGCGCCCCTGAAGGACCACTCGTCGCTGAAGCAGGGGCAGCCGGATGTCCCGCTGAACGCGTGCCTGTGCCTGGCCGTGCTGTTCACCCTCCTCCTGCTGGGCCTCGCCGCCGGATCCGGGCGCCCGGCCTTCCGGTTGCCCGCCCGCGCAGGCTGGGCGGTCGCCCTGCGTCCCGAGGGCAGGCGCGTCCCCGTCCCCCGGCACTCCCTCCAGGTGCTCCGGCGGTAGAGGACCGGCCGCAAGGCCACCGCGGCGCCCCCCGGCGCCGCGGCAGTTCCGCACAGCCGTCCACAGCACCCGAGAGGACCCCTCGCATGTCCAAGAGCGCCCGCAACAGAAACGCCCGTGCCAAGAACGCCGGCGGCAAGAACACCCGCCCCAAGAACGCGCTCACCGAGAGGCAGGTGCCCTGGGGCACCATCGCCTTCTTCACCGTGATCGGCGTGGTGGCGTTCGTCGCCATCGGCTACGCGTTCATGCAGTCCAGGTCGTCCGCCGACGAGTCGATCGCCGGGCTGGTGACCAAGGACGACCTGAGCCGCGACCACGTCACCGGTACCGTCAAGTACGAGACCGACCCGCCGATGGGCGGCGAGCACGACGGCGCCTGGCAGAACTGCAACGGCCGCGTGTACGACGCACCGCTCCGCAACGAGAACGCGGTGCACTCGCTTGAGCACGGCGCCGTCTGGATCGCCTACCGTCCCGGGCTCCCCGCCGACCAGCTGCAGGCGCTGCAGACCAGGGTCACCGGCACCGACTACACGTTCATGAGCCCGTACCCGTCCCTGGACGCCCCGATCGCGCTCAGCGCCTGGGGCAAGCAGCTCAAGTTGCAGGACGCCGCAGACCCGCGCGTGGACGAGTTCCTCCGCGCCTTCGTGAAGGGCCCGCAGACCCCGGAGCCCGGCGCACCATGCGACGGCGCCAAGGACACACCATGACCCGCGGACGGCGCCCCACCGTCGTCCTGGCGGCCCTCATCCTCCTGGCGGGCCTGACGCTGATCGCGGTGAACGTGCTCCGCTCCGGCGCACCCGGGACGAACGGCCCCGAGGCCGGGTTCGCCCGCGACATGAGCGCCCACCACGCCCAGGCGGTACGGATGTCGTTCATCGTCCGGGACCGCACGGACGACCGCGACGTCCGCCTGCTGGCCTACGACATCATCAACACCCAGCAGGCCCAGATCGGCATGATGACCGCCTGGCTGGACGAGTGGGGCCTGCCCAAGACCGACCCTGCGGGCCCCATGCGCTGGATGGCCGGCCACGCGGGCCACGGCGGCGGGGCGGGCGCGATGCCGGGCATGGCGACGCGGGAGGAGCTCACCGACCTGGAGAAGGCGTCCGGCGAGGACGCGGAGGTCCGGTTCCTGCGGCTGATGATCGCCCACCACCGCGGCGGCGTGGACATGGCGGAGGCCGTGCTCACCCTCAGCGGCCACGACAGGGTGCAGCGGCTCGCCAGGACGATGGTGGACGGCCAGCGAGCGGAGATCGACCAGATGAACGCGATGCTCCGCGAGCGGGGCGCCCCCGAGGCGTGAGGGGCGCCGGGCAACCTTCGCGATAGCGCTTGACAGGGCGCCCGTATCGCGGGTCACTGACGACCATGGCTCCGAACCTCAGCGGCTACCACCGGGCCCTCGATCTCTTCGAGGGCCTGGTGGCCGGCGCTCCCCGGGACGGCTGGGACGCGCCGTCGCCCTGCGAGGACTGGACCGCCCGCGACGTCGCCGGCCACGTGACCGGCGGCCAGTACCTGATCATGGCGCTGGCGGACGGGCGGCCCGAGCCCGACATCACCCGCGACCCGGCGCGGTTCGTCCCCGGCGACGTCCTGATGAGCTGGCGGACGGCGCGCAAGGAGTGCGCCGCCGCCCTCACCGCCGACGCCCTGGCCCGCCCCATCCCGTTCGGAGGGCTGGGCGAGCTGCCCCTGGCCGACTACCTGGAGGCGTACATCCTGGAGCCGCTGGTGCACGCCTGGGACCTGGCGAAGGCCACGGACCAGCCGTCCCGCCTGGACCCGGACCTGGTCCACCACGCCTTCGCCACCGCCCAGGTAGTCGCCGCGCACCTGAGAACCACCGGCCACCTGGCACCTCCAAAACGCCCCCAGAAAGGCGCAGACGAACAAACCCGCCTACTGGCCTTCCTGGGCCGAACCCCCTACCTCAACCGCACATAGCGCCAGACCCCCACGGATCCCGAGAGTTGGAGGGGACCGCGAGGGACACGCCGACCTGCATGATCACCCCACGGGTGGTGCGGCCGGAGGTCGTGCTGCGACCGGAGGTCGCACGACCCGCCGCACGGGGCGCCGTTTCACGAGACGCGCCAGCGGATCGGGAAACGGCGCGCCGTGCGCAACGGGGGTTCCAGGGGGTCGCCCCCCTGGGCTAGCACCGCCCCCTGGGTGATCAAGAAAATTCGGCGAGGGTGCGTTCAGCCTCTTCGAGCCAGGCTCGGCGGGCGGTCAGGGCCTCTCCGGCTTCCTTGACGTCCTTCTCACGGCCGGCGTCGCGGGCCTTGGCGAGGCGCTTCTCGAGCTGGTCGATGGAGTTGCGCAGCTGGGTGACGGTGGCTTCGGCGCGTGCGCGGGCCTCGGGGTTGGTGCGGCGCCACTCGTTCTCCTCGGCGGCCCGGACGGTCTCCTCGATCTTGCGGAGCCGGCCTTCGAGGCGGTCGCGCTGGTCGCGGGGGACCATGCCCGCGGCCTCCCAGCGCTCCTGGACGCCGCGCAGCGCCTGCCGGGCCTGGCGGACGTCCTTGACGGGCAGCAGCCGTTCCGCCTCGGCGAGGATCTTCTCCTTCTCGGCGGCGTTCCCGCGGAACTCGGCGTCGCGTTCGGCGAAGGCGGCGCTGCGGGCCTGGAAGAAGGTGTCCTGGGCGCCCTTGAAGCGGGCCCAGAGCTCTTCTTCGGCGTCCCTGGAGGCACGGCCGGCGGTCTTCCAGCGGCGCATCAGGTCGCGGTACGCGGCGGCCGTCTCGCCCCAGTCGGTCGAGCCGGACATGGCCTCGGCCTCGGCGACGAGGCGCTCCTTCTCCCTGCGGGACTCCTCGCGCTGGTCGTCGAGGGTGGCGAAGTACGCCTTGCGGCGCTTGGTGAAGGCGTTGCGGGCGGACGACAGCCGCTTCCACAGCGCGGTCTCGGTGGGCCGGTCGATGCGGTCGGCGGCCTTCCACTCCTCGACGAGCTGGCGCAGCCGCTCGCCGCCGTTCTTCCAGTGGGTCTCCTCGGCGGCGATCCGCTCGGCCTCGGCGACGATCCGCTCCTTGACCTCGCGGGCCTCGTGGCGGTGCTGCTCGCGCTGCGCCTTGACCTCTTCGCGGCGCCGCCCGACCAGCTCGGTGAGGGCGTCGAGGCGCCGGGCGAGCGCGTCGAGGTCGCCGACGGCGTGCGCGTCGGCGACGGCCTCGCGGAGCCGGTCGATGCTCTGCTGCGCCTGCGCCGGCTGCAGGTCGGTGGTGCGGACCCGCTGCTCCAGCAGGCCGATCTCGGTGACGAGCGCGTCGTACTTGCGCTTGAAGTAGGCCAGGGCCTCTTCGGGCGCACCGGCCTGCCAGGACCCGACGACGCGCTCACCGTCGGACGTCCTGACGTACACGGTGCCGTCCTCGTCCACCCGGCCCCAGGGATCGGTCGCGCTGGACACCCTTGCCTCCTGAATCGCGGGTCCGGATGCTTTCCCAGCCACCGGACCCTCCACACCTTAGTATCCCGTTCGCCTATTTCCCGGCGATCGAGACGTCCCGGATCGTGACCTTCTTCTTGGGTTCGCCGTCTCCGTCTGGTTCCGACCCGCCCTTGGCGATCTCCTGGATGACGTCCAGCCCCTTGGCGACCTTCCCGAAGACGGTGTAGTCGGGCGAGAGTTGCGAGTCCTTGTAGACGATGAAGAACTGGCTGCCGTTGGAGTCCGGCTGCGCGCTGTGCGCCATGGCGAGCGTGCCCGCCTTGTACTGGGCGCCTTCGGTGTTCTCGTTGGCGTACTGGTAGCCCGGCCCGCCGGCGCCCTCCCCGGTCGGGTCGCCGCATTGCAGGACGTTGAGCCCGCCGCTGGTCATCCGGTGGCAGTCGGTCTTGTCGTAGAAGTTCTTCTCGGCCAGGAACGCGAAGGAGTTGACGGTGCACGGCGCGTTCCCGCCGTCCAGTTCCAGCACGACGTCGCCGTGGTTGGTCTTGACGGTCGCCTTCACCGTTCCCTTGTGGACCGGCTTGACGGGCGGGGTCCCGAGGTCCTTGGGCGCGCCCGGCACCTTCGCCGGCTTGTACGCGCACTCCCCCGGCTTGACCTGGGGGGTCGCGGACGCCTTCGCGGCGGCCTCGGACTCGTCGTCCCCGCCGGTGAACGCGACGATCGCGGCGCCGCCGGCGACGATCGCGGCCACCGCGCCGGCCGAGCCCGCGACCTTGAGGCGGCGCGCCCGCGCCGCCCGCTGAGCCCGCTGCTGCTCCTGCCGCTCGTAGCGCGCACGCGCGAGCTGCTTCTTGCGGTCCTTCCCCGCCACGGGCTGCTCCTCCGGTGTGATCAGGTGAACGTGCAGCGCATAGTAGCGGCCCCTGGAGTCGAACGCGTCCTGGCTTTCAGCCGGCGCTCAGGTGGCGGGGGCGCCGGGCGGCGGGCGGCGGGCGGCGACACGGCGACACGGCGACCCGGCGATCTCGTTCGCGGTGGCCGTGGCCGCGCCGGTACCCTCGGACAGGCCACCCGACTTGGTTCTAAGGAAGGACGACCGTGCTCGTCGCCGGGTTCCCCGCCGGATCTTTCGCCGCGAACTGCTATGTCGTGGCGCCCGCCGCGGGTGAGGAGTGCGTCATCATCGACCCCGGCGAGGACGCCGGGGGCGGGATCGAGGAGATCCTGCGCGAGCACCGGCTGAAGCCGGTCGCGGTGCTGCTGACGCACGGCCACCTCGACCACGTGTGGTCGGTGGCGCCCGTCTGCGGCGCGAAGGACGTCCCCGCCTACATCCACCCGGACGACCGCGACCTGCTCAGCGATCCGGCGAAGGGGCTGTCGCTCGGCGCCGGGCAGCAGCTGTTCGGCGGCCTGGAGCTGACGGAGCCGGACGACGTGCGGGAGCTGGCCGACGGGGCGGTGCTGGAGCTGGCGGGGCTGAGCTTCACCGTCGACCACGCGCCGGGCCATACGCCCGGGTCGGTGACCTTCCGGACGCCGGAGACGGAGCAGATCCCGGACGTGATGTTCACCGGGGACCTGCTGTTCGCCGGCTCGATCGGACGCACCGACCTGCCGGGCGGTTCGTACGAGGAGATCCTCGCCAGCCTGTCGCGGGTGTGCCTCTCCATGCCCGACGAGACGGCCGTCCTGCCCGGCCACGGGACACAGACCACAATCGGCCGCGAGCGCGCCACCAACCCGTTCCTCACCGGGCTTTTGCCGGGGGGTTCAGGGGGGTCGTCCCCCCTGATGGGCTCGACGGCTCCCGCGGACGGCCCCGGCAAGGGATTCTGAGCCTAAGAGACCATGAGTTCGAGTTTCCGGGCCCCCAAGGGGGTCAGTGAATACGTTCCGCCGCGCGCGGACCTCTTCTACGCCATCCGGGAGGCGTTCGCCGAGCAGGCGCGGCTCGCCGGCTACGGCTACCTGGAGCTGGCCGTCTTCGAGGACACCAACCTGTTCAGGCGCGGTGTCGGGGAGTCCACCGACGTCGTCTCCAAGGAGATGTACACGTTCGAGGACAGGGGCGGCCGCTCGCTGACGCTCCGCCCCGAGTTCACCGCGTCGGTGCTGCGGTCGGTCCTGGAGAACAACCTCCACAAGGGCGCGCTGCCGGTGAAGGTGTGGACGACGGGGCCCGCCTTCCGCGCCGAGCGGCCCCAGCAGGGCCGCTACCGGCAGTTCTACCAGCTCGACCTGGAGGCGATCGGCAGCGAGGACCCTCGGGTCGACGCCGAGACGATCGCGATCGCGTGGAACTGGTACCGCTCCCTCGGGCTGACCCGGGTGCGGCTGCTGCTGAACTCGCTCGGCTGCAAGGAGTGCCGTCCCGCGTACCGGGCCCTGCTGCAGGACTTCCTGCGCCGCCTGGACCTCGACGATGACGCCCGCGCCCGGATCGAGATCAACCCGCTGCGGGTGCTGGACGACAAGCGCCCCCAGGTGCGGGAGCAGCTCGCGGACGCGCCCCTGATGGCCGACCACCTGTGCCCGGCGTGCAAGGCGTACCACGACCAGGTCCGCGAGCTGCTCGGCGACCTCGGCATCACGTGGGAGGACACCCCCACGCTCGTCCGGGGGCTCGACTACTACACCCGGACGACCTACGAGTTCGACCACCCGCTGCTCGGCGCGCAGTCCGGCATCGGCGGCGGCGGCCGCTACGACGGGCTGTCGGAGGACATCGGCGGCCCGCCGCTGCCCGGCATCGGGTTCGGGCTCGGCCTGGACCGCACGGTCCTCGCGCTGGAGGCCGAGGCGCCGGAGGCCGGGGACGCCGCGATCGCCGCCCGGCCGCGCTGCGAGGCGTTCGGGGTGGCGCTCGGCGAGGCGGCCGAGCGCCGGATGTTCGCGCTGGTAGACGAGCTGCGCCGGGCCGGGATCGCCGCCGACATGGCGTTCGGCGGCAAGAGGCTCAAGGGCGCCATGAAGGACGCGGACCGCTCTGGCGCCCGCTACGCCGTGATCCTCGGGGAGCGGGACATCGCCGACGGCGTCGCCCAGGTCAAGGATCTCGCGGAGGGCGAGCAGGCCGCCGTCCCGCTCCCCGCCATCGTCACGACGTTGAAGGAAAGGCTCTCGAAATGATCCGCACCCACGAGGCGGGGACGCTCCGCAAGGAGCACGCCGGGCAGCAGGTCACGCTGGCCGGCTGGGTCGGCCGCCGCCGCGACCACGGCGGCGTCACGTTCATCGACCTGCGCGACGCCTCCGGCACCGCCCAGGTCGTGTTCCGGGAGGAGGACGCCGCCCACGACCTGCGCTCGGAGTACTGCGTGAAGGTCGTCGGGGAGGTGCGCGTCCGGCCGGAGGGGAACGAGAACCCCGAGCTGCCGACCGGGGACATCGAGGTCGCCGCCGCCGACATCGAGGTGCTGTCGGAAGCGGCACCGCTCCCGTTCCCCATCGAGGGCGACGTCAACGTCAACGAGGAGATCCGGCTCAAGTACCGGTACCTCGACCTGCGCCGCGACGCCGTGGCGCGGGCGGTGAAGGTCCGCTCCGAGGCGTCGTTCCTGGTGCACGAGGTGATGCGCGAGCACGGGTTCGTCAACATCGAGACCCCGACGCTGACCCGGTCGACGCCCGAGGGCGCCCGCGACTTCCTGGTCCCCGTCCGGCTGCAGCCGGGCCACTGGTACGCGCTGCCGCAGTCGCCGCAGCTGTTCAAGCAGCTGCTCATGGTGGGCGGGCTGGAGCGCTACTACCAGATCGCCCGCTGCTACCGGGACGAGGACTTCCGCGCCGACCGGCAGCCGGAGTTCACCCAGATCGACATCGAGATGTCGTTCGTGGACCAGGACGACGTCCTGCGGGTCGGCGAGGACCTCGTCTCCCGCCTCTGGAAGGAGATCGGCGGGTACGAGGTCCCCCGGCCGATCCCCCACATCACCTACGCCGACGCGATGGCCCGGTACGGTTCCGACAAGCCCGACCTGCGGTTCGGCCTCGAGCTCACCGACATGACCGAGTACTTCGCGGACACCTCGTTCCGGGTGTTCCAGGCCCCCTACGTCGGCGCGGTCGTGATGCCGGGCGGCGCGTCCCAGACCCGCCGGGAGCTGGACGGCTGGCAGGACTGGGCGAAGGCCCGCGGCGCCCGCGGCCTCGCGTACGTGCTCGTCCAGGAGGACGGGACGCTCGGCGGCCCGGTCGCCAAGAACCTCTCCGACGCCGAGAAGGAGGGCCTCGCCGCGCAGACCGGCGCCGGCATCGGCGACGCGATCTTCTTCGGCGCGGGCAAGCGGCACGCGACGCAGGAGCTGCTGGGCGCCGCCCGGCTGGAGATCGGCCGCCGCCGCGAGCTGATCGACGAGTCGGCGTGGAAGTTCGTGTGGGTGGTCGACGCGCCGGTCTTCGAGCCGGTCGAGGACGACAAGGGCGAGCAGATCGGCTGGACGGCCGTCCACCACCCGTTCACCGCGCCGAAGGCGGAGTTCGCCGCAACCTTCCAGGACGACCCGGGCGGCGCGCTCGCGAACGCCTACGACCTCGTCCTGAACGGCACCGAGATCGGCGGCGGTTCACTGCGAATCCACCGCGCGGAGATGCAGCAGCGCGTGTTCGACGTGCTGGGCATGTCGAAGGAGGAGGCCGAGTCGAAGTTCGGGTTCCTGCTGGAGGCGTTCAAGTTCGGGCCGCCCCCGCACGGCGGCATCGCGTTCGGCTGGGACCGGATGGTCATGCTCCTGTCCAGGCAGGACTCGATCCGCGACGTGATCGCCTTCCCGAAGGCGGCGTCCGGCTACGACCCGCTGACGGCCGCGCCGACGCCGATCACGCCGCGGCAGCGCGCCGAGGCCGGTGTCGACGCGGAACCCGAGAAGAAGACCGAGGCCGCCGGAGCCTGACCGGCGGAAAGCACCTGTCGGGCGGCGCCGTCCCTAGCGGGCGGCGCCGCTCGGCGTCCGGTACACGTCGTAGACGCCGTCGATGGAGCGGACGGCCTTCAGGACGTGGCCGAGGTGCTTCGGGTCGCCCATCTCGAACGTGAACCGGCTGACGGCGACGCGGTCGCGGGTGGTGGTGACCGAGGCCGACAGGATGTTGACGTGCTGGTCGGACAGCACGCGGGTCACGTCCGACAGCAGCCGGGGACGGTCGAGGGCCTCGACCTGGATGGCGACCAGGAAGACCGAGTCCTCCCCCGGGGACCATTTCACGTCGATGAGCCGGTCGGGCTGCGACTTCAGGCTGGCGACGTTCGCGCAGTCGGCGCGGTGGACGGAGACGCCGTGCCCGCGCGTGACGAACCCGACGATCTCGTCGCCCGGCACCGGGGTGCAGCACCGCGACAGCCGCACCCACACGTCGGGGTCGTCGGCCACGACGACGCCCGGGTCGCCCGCGGGACGGGTCCGCTTGCGGCGGGTCGGCAGCGCCAGCTCGGCGAGGTCCTCCTCGGCGCTCTCCACCCCGCCGAGGGCGTCCACGAGCCGCTGGACGACGTGCTGCGCGGAGACCTGGCTCTCCCCGACCGCCGCGTACAGCGACGACACGTCCGGGTAGCGCATGTCGCGGGCGAGGGCGAGCAGCGCCTCCCCGGACATCATCCGCTGCAGCGGCATGTTCTGCTTGCGCATCGCGCGGGCGATGGCGTCCTTGCCGGACTCGATCGCGGTGTCGCGGCGCTCCTTGGAGAACCAGTGCTTGATCTTGTTGCGGGCGCGGGCGCTCTTGACGAAGCCGAGCCAGTCGCGGCTCGGGCCCGCGTCCGGCGACTTGGAGGTGAATACCTCGACGGTGTCGCCGTTGTCCAGGGTCGATTCGAGGGGGACGAGGCGCCCGTTGACACGGGCGCCGATACATCGGTGCCCGACCTCGGTGTGGATCGCGTAGGCGAAGTCGACGGGGGTCGCGCCCTGCGGCAGCGCGATCACGTCGCCCTTCGGCGTGAACACGAACACCTCGGAGACCGACAGGTCGAACCGCAGCGACTCCAGGAACTCGGCGGGGTCGGCGGTCTCCTTCTGCCAGTCGAGGAGCTGGCGGAGCCACTGCATGTCACCGGCCTTGCGCCCGGCGACCGTCTCCTCCTTGTACTTCCAGTGCGCGGCGACGCCGTACTCGGCGCGGCGGTGCATGCCCCAGGTGCGGATCTGCAGCTCGACGGGCTTGCCGCCGGGGCCGATCACCGTCGTGTGCAGCGACTGGTACATGTTGAACTTCGGCATCGCGATGTAGTCCTTGAACCGGCCGGGGACCGGGTTCCACCGCGCGTGGATGGTGCCGAGGGCGGCGTAGCAGTCGCGGACGCTGTCGACGAGGACCCGGATGCCGACCAGGTCGTAGATGTCGTCGAAGCTGACGTCCCGCGCGATCATCTTCTGGTAGATCGAGTAGTAGTGCTTCGGGCGCCCGGTGACGGTCGCCTTGATCCGCGCGTCGCGCAGGTCGGCGGAGACGTACTGGATCACTTCCTGGAGGTAGACGTCGCGGCGCGGGGCGCGCTCGGACACCAGCCGGGCGATCTCGTCGAACCGCTTGGGGTACATCGTGGCGAACGCGAGGTCCTCCAGCTCCCACTTCAGCGTGTTCATCCCGAGGCGGTGCGCGAGCGGCGCGAACACCTCCAGGGTCTCGCGAGCCTTCTTCTCCTGCTTGTGCCGCGGCATGTAGCGCAGCGTGCGCATGTTGTGCAGCCGGTCGCCGAGCTTGATCACCAGGACGCGGATGTCGCGGGACATCGCGACGACCATCTTGCGGACGGTCTCGGCCTCGGCGGCCTCCCCGTACTTGACCTTGTCGAGCTTGGTGACGCCGTCGACGAGCGCGGCGATCTCGTCGCCGAAGTCGGCGCGCAGCTGGTCGAGCGTGTAGGGGGTGTCCTCGACGGTGTCGTGCAGCAGGGCCGCGCACAGCGTCTCGGTGTTCATGCCGAGCTCGGCGAGGATGGTGGCGACGGCGAGCGGGTGCGTGATGTACGGGTCGCCGCTCTTGCGCTTCTGGTGCCGGTGGTGGTGGGCGGCGACGTCGTAGGCGCGCTCGATGAGCCGCAGGTCCGCCTTGGGATGGGTGTTGCGGACCGTCTTGATCAGTGGTTCGAGTACCGGGTTCATAGCGGGGCCGCGCTGGGCGCCCAGCCTGGCGAGCCTTCGGCGCACCCGGGCGGCAGACGGTGGGATCGTGGCCTGTGCGGGCCTGGACGGTACGGCGGGCTCATCAGGGGCCTGCTCTCCGGAAGCCGGGTCTTCGGCGGCCTGCTCGCCGGAGGTCTGGGCTCCGGGAGCCCGCTCCTCGGGGGCCTGCTCGTCAGGGGCCTGCTCGTCAGGGGGCTGGGCGGCGGGAGCCTGGGCGGGAGCGTCGGT
>NZ_SMKB01000130.1:0-20484 GCF_004348575.1 Actinomadura sp. 7K534 | reverse complement strand
CACTCTAGCGACGAACCCCCGGCCCCGTCCCCCGTTTCAGGCGCTTGGTAAACCTTCGCAAACCCTTCGCCGCGGGCCGTTCGGCGGCCGCGCAGCGGGCAGCACCCGGTCGTGAGCGAACAGGTGTCCGGGCCGGTCGTCCTGCGCGACGTGCGGATATTCGACGGGCTGAGCGACCGGCTCCGCACCGGCCACGTGGTGACCGAGGCGACCAAGATAAGGACGGTGGGCGACGGGGAGCCGCCCGCGCCCGCCGGACCGGCCACGGTCATCGACGGGCGCGGGATGACGCTGATCCCCGGGCTGAGCGACGCCCACGTCCACCTCATCCTGGCCGGTGCCACCCAGAGCGAGCTGCTGCTCGGCGGTGCCGGGCTCGGGCAGCTGAAGGGCGCGGCCGAGGCGCGGGCGATGCTGATGCGCGGGTTCACCACCGTCCGCGACATGGCGGGCGACACCGGCGACCTCAAGCGGATGATCGACGCGGGCGCGCTGCCGGGCCCGCGCATCTACCCCAGCCAGGCGGGGCTGTCGCAGACCGCCGGGCACGGCGACTTCGGGATGGTCTACGACGTGCCGACGGCGCTGGGCGGGACCGCGACGCGCGCCGAGCAGCTCGGGCTCATGCGCGTCGCCGACGGCACCGCCCAGGTGCTGGCGGGCGTGCGGGAGCAGCTGCGGAAGGGCGCCTCCCAGATCAAGATGATGGCGGGCGGCGGCGTCGCCTCGGCCTACGACCACCTGGACGTCCTGCAGTACACCGCCGAGGAGCTGCGCGCCGGCGTGCGGGCGGCCGCCGACTGGGGCACCTACGTGGCGGTGCACGTCTACACCGGCGACGGCATCCGGCGGGCGGTCGAGGCCGGGGTGCACGTGATCGAGCACGGGCACCTGGCCGGGGAGGACGACGTCCGGTTCATGGCCGACCACGGCGTCGTGCTGTGCCTCCAGCCGTTCGCGGAAAGCGACCACCACTACCCGGACCCGGCGTCGGCGGAGAAGAACCGGCGGGTGTGCGAGGGGGTGGACCGCGTCTTCGGCTGGGCCCTGGAGCACGGGCTGCGGATCGCGTTCGGCACCGACCTGATGCTGGACCCCGCCGGGAGCGCCAAGCAGAGCGAGATGCTCGTCCGCATGGCCCGGCTCGCGGGCGGCCCCCTGGCGGCGTTGCGGATCGCCACGTTCGGCAACGCCGCCCTGTTCCGGAGGGCCGGTGCCCGCGACCCGTACCAGATACCGACTCCCGCCGACGTGGCCGCGTACGGGGACAAGCCGCACCTCGCCCACCTCGGGGTCATCGCCGAGGGGGCGTGGGCCGATCTGCTCCTGGTCGACGGCGACCCCACGGCCGACCTCGCGCCGCTGGCCGACCCGGCCGCCAACCTGAAAGTGATCATCAAGGACGGCCGCGTCCATAAAAACACCCTCCCGTAGCGGACGAGCATGTAGCGGACGAGCCCGTGGCGGACGGGGCGCCCTCACGCCGGCGGGTCCGTTCGGCGCAGCACGGTCAGGGCGACGAGGGCGGCGGCGACCAGCAGCGCCGCGCTGAGGGTCAGGCCGAACGCGTACCCGTCGTTGAGGGTCTCCGGCGTGACCGTCCCCCCGGTGCGGTTGTGGGCCGCGGTGCCGAGGGCGGCGAGCCCGAGCGAGGCGCCGATCTGCCGCGAGCTGTTCAGCAGGCCCGAGGCGGTGCCGGTCTCGTGGGACGCGACGCCGGCGGTGGCGGTCGAGACGACCGGCCCGAGGCAGAGCCCGAAACCGGTGCCCGCGATGACCGAGGGCCCGAGGACGTCGGTGACGAAGCCGCCGTCCGGGCTGATCAGGCCGAACCAGGCGAACCCGGTCGCGGTCAGCAGCCCGCCCGCCACCAGCAGGGTCCGCGGCGGGAGGCGGTAGCCGAGCTTCACGGCGAGCACGGACCCGGCGACCACCGCGAGGGCGAACGGCAGGAACATGAGCCCGGCCGGCGCCGGCCCGATCGCCAGGACCCGCTGCAGGTAGAGGGACATGAAGTAGAAGGCCGCGGCCATCGCCGCGCCCACCAGGAGGTTGTAGGCGTTCGCGCCGCTGACGGAGCGGTTGGCGAACAGCCCGAGCCGGACGAGCGGCTCGCGGGTGGTGGTCCGCTCGACCTGGACGAACGCGGCCAGCAGCACGGCGGCGCCCGCCAGGGTCGTGAGGGTGACCGGGGACGTCCACGCGTACTGGTCGGTGCGGACGACACCGAACACCAGCAGGCCCATGCCCGCCGTCGCGAGGACGGCGCCGAGCACGTCCGGGCGTCCGCCGCGCGACGGCGGCGGGCCCGCGGCGACGCCCCGCCAGGCGAGGGCGAGCGCGCCTGCGGCCATCGGCACGTTCACGAACATGACCCAGCGCCACCCGGCGTACTCCGTGAGCAGGCCGCCGATCAGCACGCCGAGCGCCCCGCCCGCGGCGTTCATCGCGCTCCAGACCCCGAAGGCCCGGACGCGGGCCCGGCCCGCCGGGAACGTCGCGGCCAGCAGCGCCAGCGCGGCCGGGGCCAGCGCGGCGGCCCCGACGCCCTGCGCGGCCCGCGCGGCGACCAGGTGCCCGGGTTCCTGGGCGAAGCCGCCGGCGAGGGAGGCGAGGCCGAACAGGCCGAGCCCGAGGAGCAGGACCCGCTTGCGGCCGTACCGGTCGGCGGCCTTGCCGCCGAGGAGCAGGAGCCCGCCGAAGGTGAGGGCGTAGGCGTGGATCACCCAGGTCAGGCCCACCTCGCCGAAGCCGAGCCCGGCCGCGATCTGCGGAAGGCCGACGTTCACGACGGACAGGTCGAGCGAGACCATGAACTGCACGACGGCCACCGCGGCGAGGGTCGGCCCCGGCCGGCCGGGCGGACCGCCCGAGGCGGGCTCCGCGTCCCGTGGGCCACTTTTCGAACGTGTTCCGAAATTGGACATGAAGAATCCCGGTGGACTGTCGGTCGGTTACGGGTCAGTGGATGGCGGCCGGGCCGGTCAGGCGCCAGCCCTGCGCGCGCTCGCGCTCCCGCCAGTAGCGGGCGTAGCGGCCGTCGCGGGCGACCAGTTCCTCGTGGGTGCCCTCCTCCACGGCGCGCCCGCCGTCGAGGACGACGATGTGGTCCGCCTCGCGCAGCGTGTGCAACCGGTGCGCGACCACCAGGACGGTGCGGTCCCGCGCCAGGGCGGCCATCGCCTGCTGCAGGGCGTGCTCGTTCTCGGCGTCCAGCGCCGCGGTCGCCTCGTCGAACAGGACGATCGGGGTGTCCTTGAGCAGCGCACGCGCGATCGAGACGCGCTGCCGCTCCCCGCCGGACAGCCGGCCGCCGCCCTCGCCGACCCGCGCCTCCCAGCCGCCCGGCAGGCGCTCGGCGATGTCGTCCACCCGCGCCGTGCGGGCCGCGGCGCGGACCTCCTCGTCGGTGGCGTCGGGGCGGCCGACGCGGACGTTGTCGAGGATCGTCCCGTCGAACAGGTAGACGTCCTGGAAGACGACCGAGATGAGGGACGTCAGATCCTCGGTGCGCATCTCGCGGACGTCCGCGCCACCCACCCGCACCGCGCCGGCGGCGGGGTCGGCGAACCGCGCGATCAGCTTGATCACGGTCGTCTTGCCCGCGCCGGACGGGCCGACCAGCGCGGTCATCCGGCCCTGCGGCACCCGCATCGACAGCCCGGCCAGCACCGCGGTGCCGTCGTAGCCGAACCGCACGCCGTCGAGCTCCACGTCGGTGCCGTCCGGTCGGCGCGACACGTCCGGTTCGGGCAGCGTCGCGGTGCCGAGCAGCGCGTCGATCTCCGTCACCGCGTTCTGCGCGACCCGGATCGCGCCGCCCAGCTCGGCGACGAACGCCACCGGCTCGGCGAACCGGGCCGCCAGCACCAGCAGGGCGATCAGCTCGGCGGCGCCCACCGAGCCGTCGAGCGCCAGGTAGGTGCCGAGGGCCAGCAGGACGACGAACGACGCCTGCGCGATGAAGCCGAGCGCGACGATGCCGGGCATCCCGGCGCGCAGCATCCGGCGGCCGGCCCGGTGCTGCGCGGCGAGGGCGCCGTCGAGTGCGGCATGCCCCTCGACCGTCCGGCCGAAGGCCCGCAGCACCGGCTGGGCGCGGGCGAACTCCACGATCCGCCCGGCGGCCGCGGCGTGCACGGTGTCCGCCCGGCGGTCGGCGGCCTGCATGCCGCGACTCGCCAGCCGGTACGCCACCGCCATCCCCACCGCGGCGACGGCCATCGAGACCGCCAGCCGCCAGTCGAACGCGAACATGGCCACGAGCACGACCAGCGGCGTGCCGACACCGTCGATCAGCGGCCGGAGCAGGTGCGCGGGCACCGACATGATGTCGACCACGCGCTGCGAAGCCAGCCGCCCCAGCTCGCCGACTCGGTCGGTGCTGAACCAGGCGGGCGGCAACTGCGCGACCTTGTCCCCGATCCGGTGGTGCAGGTCGCGGCTCAGGCCCGTGCCGGCCCGGTACCCGGCCACCGTCGCGGCATGGTTCACCGCCGCGTACCCGGCCCAAAGCAGCGCGAGCGCCAGCACCCACGGCCAGGCCCGTCCGGGGTCGGCGCCGAGCACCTCGCGCAGGATCGGGACCAGCAGGACGAACGCCGCCCCCTGCAGCAGCGCCGCGACGGTGAACAGGGCCAGCACCCGGCGCAGCGCACTGTCGTGCTCCGGCCCGAGCGCGGCGAACAACCGGCGGATCATCGCTCCCCCTCCTCGGCCATGCCGATGCCGGCATGGGCGTCGTTCTCGTGGGTTCGGTTCTGGAGCCGCCACATCCGCGCGTAGCGGCCGCCGGCGGCGAGCAGTTCCGCGTGCGTGCCCTGCTCGGCGATCCGGCCGCTGTCCAGCACGACGATCCGGTCGGCGCCGGCCACCGACGCCAGCCGGTGCGCGACGACGAGGACGGTCCGGCCGGCCGCCAGCTCCGACAGCGCGTCCTGGATCGACGCCTCCGCCTCCGGGTCGGCGTGGGCGGTCGCCTCGTCCAGCACCACGATCGGGGTCTCCGCGAGGATCGCCCGCGCGATGGACAGCCGCTGCGCCTCCCCGCCGGAGAAGCGGACGTCCCTGCCGACCACCGAGTCGTAGCCGCGCGGCAGCGCGAGGATGCGTTCGTCGATGGCCGCGGCCCGCGCCGCGCGGCGCACCGTCTCGTCGTCCGCGTCGGGCCGGGCCAGGCGGATGTTGTCGCGCACGCTGGCGTCCAGCAATTGGACGTCCTGCAAGACGAACGACACCAGCCGGTAGAGCCGGTCCGGCGCGATCTCCCGCAGGTCGACCCCGCCGATCGCGACGCTCCCCGCGGTCGGGTCGAAGAACCGCGGCAGCAGCTTCGCCAGCGTGGTCTTCCCCGAACCCGACGCTCCGACCAGCGCGGTCACGGTGCCCGGCGCCAGCACCAGATCGATCCCGCTCAGCACCGGCCGGTCCGCGTCGTAGCCGAACTCCACCCCGCACATCTCGACCCTCGGCCCGCCGCCGAGGTCGGGGGTTCGCGGTTCGGCGGGCACCGCCAGCTCCGGCGCCGCGAGCAGGGCGCCCACCCGTTTCGCCGCCGCGTTCGCCGTCTCCATGTCCTCGCCGTGGAAGTCCAGCGCCTGCAGCGGAATGGCCAGCCCCAGCCCGAGGATCACGAACGGCAGCAGGTCGACCGCGTCCAGGTGCCCGGCGGAGACCAGGGCCAAGCCCCCGGCCAGCACCGTGAGCACGAGGGTGACCGGGCTCAGCACCAGGGCCGAGGCGGCGCCCGCCCGGTAGCTTCGCGAGAGCCAGTCGTCGAGGAACTCCGCGAAGTCGTCGGCGGCCCGCGCGTACTGCCGGTGCGCCCGCCTGGCCTGCCCGAACATCTTCACCACGGCGATGCCCTCGACGAACTCGACGACGCTGCCGATGATGCGCTGCAGGGCCTTGTCGTAGGCGGCCATCTCCGCGGTCATGCTCGTGATCCGCCGGGCGAACAGCGCGATCCCGATGACGAGCGGGACCAGCAGGATCAGCGTCATCCGCCAGTCGACCCAGAACAGGTAGACCAGCGTCACCAGCGACGTCACGACGACCGCGGTGAGGTCCAGGAGGGAGTGCGCCACGAGGTGGTGCATCGCGTCCACGTCGTGCTGGACGGCCTTGCCGATGCCGCCCGCGCCCCGGTCGGTGAACCACCCAAGCGGGACGCGCCCCAGCCGGTCGACCAGGCGCCGCCGCACCGAGAGCTGGAAATCCAGGTCCGCGTTGTGGGCGAGCAGCCCCGCCACCGCGGTCAGCAGCAGCCAGGCGAGCAGCGCGCCCGCCGCGACCGCGGTCACGGTCCAGGCCCGGCCGCGGTCGGCCGGGCCTTCCGCGAGCAGCACCCCGGCCAGCTCGGCCACCGCCGCGAACGGCACGACGGCCAACGCCGCCGCCAGGGCACGCAGCACGATCGCGATGCCGAGCCGCCGCCGGACGGGCCGCAGCAACTCCCCCAGACCCACGGTGCCCGCGGGTTCCCCTTCTGCCGTCTTCATCGTCTCCGATGCCCTCCCCTGCGGCCGACGGACTTTCCGAACATGTTCCGAAAGTAGCACCGGTCCGTCCGGCTGTCGACGGGTTTGGTGGCGGCGGGCGGCGGGACGGCATGATGGGACGATGTCCCGTCCGCCCGCACCGCACGGCCGCACCGGCCGCCCGCCCGTGACGTCCCGCGCGCAGATCGTCACGGCGGCCCGCCGGATCATCGAGCGGGACGGCTGGGAGAAGCTGACCGTCCGGGGGCTAGCCGCCGAGCTCGGCATCGGGGCGACGACCCTGTACCACCACGTGCGGAGCAAGGAGGACCTGCTGGTCCTGGTGCTCAACCACTACCTCGGGCAGGTCGAGCGCCCGCCGCTGCCCGGCGACCCGCGGGGGCGCATCATCACGGTCGCCACCGCGATGCACGACGCGGCCGCGGCCTGGCCGTGGGCCGTGGAGATCGTCACGACCGACGGCTTCGTCGGCCTCCTCGACGAGTCGGCGCTGTGGATGGTCGACGAGATCCTGGCCGCCGCCGAGGACCACGGCTGCACGCCCGCGGACGCCGTCTACATCTTCCGCAGCATCTGGTACTACACCGCCGGCGAGATCCTCGTCCGCGCCAACACCGCGCGCCGGCGGGCCGGCATCCTGGGCCCCTTCTCCCTGGACCACATCGACGGGTCGCGGCTGCCGCGCCTCGCCGCCGTCGGCGCCGGCCAGTGGGCGGCGGTAGCCCAGCGGGACACCTACGGGATGGGGCTCCGCGCGCTGGTGGACGGCCTGCTAGCCCAGACCGGACCGGCCCCGGACTGACAATCCGTTGACTCGCGGCCTGTCAGCTGGGCTGCGAACGCTCCATGGGGTGGGGCGGGGCGTCCAGCATGGGGACGAGGAACCGCCTCGCCAGGGCGGCCACCTGCTCGTCGTCGTCCAGGTCGATGAGCTCGCTCGGGATGGCCAGGAAGGAACCGGAGACCCGGACCATCATCTCGGCGACGAAGTCGATGTCCAGGTCGGGCGACACGTTGCCCGCGCGCTGCTCGCGGCGGAGCTGGCCCGCGACGAACTGCCGCACGATGGCGAGGGTGCGGCCGTCGTCGCTGATCGTGGAGGCCATCAGCAGGTCCGGTTCGGCGGCGCTCAGCCCGCCGATCAGGGGGTTGCTCCGGATGGCGCGCAGCGCGCTCACGAAGCCGAGCACGACCCGGTCGGCGGCGGTCTCGGCCTGCTTGATCTCGGTGAGGAACCGGTCGAAGTAGCGGCGGAACTCGCGGCGCACCACCTGCTCGACCAGGGCGTCCTTGGTGACGAACCGCCGGTAGACCGTGATGCGGGAGACGCCGGCCCGCCGCGCCACGTCCTCCATGGTGGAGCGCTGGATGCCCATCCGGGAGAACTGCTCATAGGCCGCGTCGAGCACGTTCGCGCGGGTCTCGTCCATTTCGTCGACCTGCTCGACGGCGTCGGTGTACGCGCGTTCGAGCAGCGACTCCTGGCCCGAATTGCCCATGAGCGCCGACAGCACACGTTCCATGATCGCCTCCCGAGATGACCGATTCTGCCCGACTCTCCGGCCAACGTCACGCTAGGTCTTGTCAAGGCCGAGACAGTGTGCTGACATTGTGTCCAGCACCGATGATACACGGAAGCGACCCACGTTTCAGCGTATCAGGCTGGTGCTCTTCCACCCCGAGGAGGAGCAAGGCATGGAAAACCCCAGCAGACGCAACGTGTTGATCACGGGTGGCGCCGTCGGCGCACTCGGCGCACTGAGCGTGGCTACCCCCGCACAGGCGTCCTCATTGTGGACGTGGTCTCCCACGGGCTCGGTGGCGGGTGCCGGCGCCGGCGCCGACCCGAAGGGCGTCTGGGACGACGAGGCCGACCAGCTGGTCGCCTCCCTGCTCGAGCGCGGCGTCGTCCCCGACGTCAACCGGAAGCTGGCGCAGTGGACCAAGAACGGCCAGACGCTCCCGAGCGGGCTGCCGGCGGATCTGAAGGACTTCATCGAGCGGGCCCGGCAGCTGCCGTCCTGGGTGAACCAGGCCAAGCTCGAACAGGCCGTCGACTTCAACGAGCGGCGGGGCCTCTACCTCGGAGTGACCTACGGGTTCGCCAGCGGGATGATGAGCACGGTCATCCCGCGCGAGGCGCGCGCCGTGTACTACTCCAAGGGTGGCGCGGACATGCGGGACCGCATCACCAAGACCGCCAAGCTCGGGTACGACATCGGGACCGCGAACGCCTACGGCGCCAACGGCGAGATGATCGTGACCTGCGTCAAGACCCGGCTGGCCCACGCGGGCGTGCGGCACCTGCTGCCGCAGTCCCCGCACTGGACCAGTGTCGCCGACGAAGAGAAGCCGATCAGCCAGGCCGACATGATGGTCACCTGGCACAGCCTGCCCACGACCGTCATGCAGAACCTGGTCAAGTGGAAGGTGCCGATCCCCGCCGCCGACTCCGAGGCGTTCCTGCACTCGTGGCAGGTCTGCGCCCACATGCTCGGCATCAAGGACGAGTACATCCCCAACTCGTGGTCCGAGGCCAACTCCCAGGCCAAGCAGGTCCTCGACCCGATCCTGGCTCCCACGCCCGAGGGCATCAAGCTCGCGGACATGCTCCTGAACCTCGCCACGATCGTCCCGGGCGGCCCCCTCCGGTACGTCACCAAGCCGATCCTCGGCGCGCTCACCCGCTACGTGCTCGGCGACGAGATCGCCGGCTGGCTGAACATCCGCCGGTACCCGCTCTGGGACACGATCTTCGAGGTCGGCTGGGAGCCCTTCATCCGCGTCCGCGAGGGGCTGCTCAGGCTGGAGGACGCACCGGGTGTCGTCCAGGCCTCCTACTGGGCCTTCGACGAGATCATCCGCGTCGCCGCGCTGCTGGTGCTCTCCGGCGCGGACTACCCGATCAGCATCGAGATCCCCACCGGCAACAACCCGGACTACGAGTGATCGAGACCGCCTGACCGCGACCGCTCGGTCGGCACCGCGCATTCGGGCTTGGAATCCCCCCTCCGATTCCAAGCCCGAAGCCATTTCCAGATGATCTAAAAGAACTGCAATTCGTCCTCCGGCCGGACGGGTACGATCACCAGGCCGCCCGGCGTGGGGAGTTCCTGAAGTCGCTAGGCCGGCCCACAACGACCTGATGACGTCGTTCCACGTACGGACGCTGCCTCGATGTCGGTTCCCATCATCCCTCCTCGTCGGAGGCCGATGCGTCGTCAGGACGGTCAGCTGTTCGAGCGCGCACCAGCCGTACGCCGGTCGCAAGCAGCCACACGAGCCAGGCGGCGTAGCCGGGCAGCCCCACGAAGAGGAGCCGTGAGCCGTCCGCGATCGCGAGGTTGGCCGCCCCGGCGGCGAGCAGCAGGCCTCCCCCGGCCACTGCGAGCAGACGCTGCCACGGCGGCGTCAGCCGGCTCGCATGCGCCGCCAGCGCAGCGCCGATGAATGTGGTGCCGAGCGCCGGCAGCGCCAACGCGAAGGCTGCTGCATGCAATTGCCAGGCGAGCTCGAACTCCGGGCTCGGCTCGGCGAGCTCGCCGGCGGAGAGCACGACGCCGTTCCACAGGACGGCGTAGAGCGCAAAGACTGCCGAGAGGGTCGCGCCTGCGGCCACCGCGAGGCGCGACCAGTCCGCGCCCGCACGCCCGCGGCGTTCGACGAGCCCGTGGAGACCGGTCAGGAACCCGAGCAGCAGGGGCAGGTTCAGCGCCTCCAGGCCGACCGCGATCGCGACCGCGACCCGGTGCTCCGCGTGGAAGGCGAGCACCTCCTTGATCGGGTCCCCGTAGTCCGGCGCTCCGGCCCAGACCACCACCGCGTTCTGGATCGCCACCGACGCTGCCAACGCGATCGCCGTCGCGCCCACGACCCGCTCTCGGAGCGTTCGGGCCGGGGTGGGCCCCGTCGTTGCCGCTGCCGCGCTCACGGGCACGTGCGCGGATTCAGCGCGGTGGCGGGGTTATGCGGTGATCTCATCTCTCACTCCCTCGTTGCGGTCGGATGATCGCTGCAACACCACGTCATTCGTTGGCGCAGGAATGGTCGGATTTGGCACCGGAGTCTTCTTTGGCTGTCCGTTCCGGTGATGTGGAACAGATTGCTGGAGCGGCCGGATACGCCGCTACGAGCCCAGGTCGATGGTGGTGGGCCGAAGGTCTGCACCGCGAAATCGACTTTGGTCGGATGCCGTGGGGCCCGACCCGGCCGTACCCTTTGATCATGATGGTCCCGGCGGACCCGCAGGATCGGAGTCCGCTACCGGCGGGCGTGACCAGCGATGGTGACCACGATCCGGTACGCCCGGCCGGGCGCACGATCCGCGGCCGGGCGGTCGACGCCGCGTGTGTCCTGCTGGCCGTCGGCCTCACGGTGCTCGCCCTGGCCGACGGCCTCGCGCAACACATCGCACCAGTCCCGCTCACTGTCGACCTCGTCCTCGGCGGCCTGTGCAGTCTGGGGGTGTGGCTGCGCCGACGCCAGCCGGTCGGCTTGGCCGTGGTCGTGGGTCTGGTCAGCGTCTATTCGACGTCGGCGGCGGGCGCGGCGCTCGTCGCGCTGTTCACCGTCGCGGTGCACCGGCGCTTCGCGGTGGTCGCCCCGATCGTGGCCGGGTACGCGCTCGTGCCGTTCATGACGCTGCTGGTCCGGCCCGACGTCCCAGTCGGGTCCCCGTCGGAGATCGTGCTGGGCGTTGTCCTCGCGGCCGCGGTGCTCGCCTGGGGCATGTTCGTACGGGCCCGGCGCCAGTCGCTGCGGGAGCGGGCTGGGCGGGTCGAGGCCGAACAGGAACTGCGCGTCGCCGAAGCCCGCCAGAGCGAACGCGACCGGATCGCCCGGGAGATGCACGACGTGCTCGCCCACCGCCTGTCCCTGCTGAGCCTGCACGCCGGGGCGCTGGAGCTACGCCCCGACGCCGCGCCCGAGGAGGTCGCCCGTGCCGCCGGGGTGGTCCGCGACAGCGCCTACCAGGCGCTGGAGGACCTTCGGGAGGTGATCGGCGTCCTCCGCACCGGTGTCGACCGGTCCGGCGAGACGCCGGAACGGCCGCAGCCCACCCTGGCCGACCTCCCTGACCTCGTCGACCAATCGCGGCGCGCCGGGATGCGGGTACGGCTCGACTGGCAGACCGGCGCGCTTTCCGCCGTACCGGCTGGTGTGGGGCGCAGCGCGTACCGGATCGTGCAGGAAGGGCTGACCAACGCCCGCAAGCACGCCCCCGACGGCGAGGTGGCCGTCACCGTCCGGGCGGCCCCAGGCGACGGCGTAACCGTCGAGATCCGCAACCCGTACCCGGCCGAGACCAGCCCTGCCGGCATCCCCGGCGCCGGCATCGGCCTCATCGGGCTCACCGAACGGGCCGCCCTCGCCGGCGGACGCCTCGAACACGGCCCCACCCCCGCCGGTGACTTCCGGCTCAGGGCCTGGCTACCGTGGCCTACCCTCTGATCGCGGTCGGAACCGGCCTCCGGCCCAGGTGAGCACGGACAAGGAGCCCAACGTGAACGCAACGGTGCGGGTCCTCATCGTCGACGACGACCCGCTCGTGCGGGCCGGCCTCACCATGGTCATCGGCGGCTCGCCGGACATCGCCGTGGTGGGCGAGGCCGGCGACGGAAGCGAAGTAGCCGCCGCCGTCGACGCATACGCCCCGGACGTGGTGCTGATGGACATCCGCATGCCCACCCTCGACGGCCTCGCCGCCACCGAACGACTCCGCGCCCGACCCGACCCACCCGAGGTCATCGTCCTGACCACCTTCGACGCTGACGAGTACGTCCTGCGCGCCCTGCGCGCCGGGGCCAGCGGCTTCCTGCTCAAACACACGCCGCCCGCCGAGATCCTGCGCGCCATCGCGCGGGTTGCAGCCGGCGAACCCATCCTGTCGCCGACCGTCACCCGACGGCTCATCGCCCACCTCAGCGACACCGGCGCAGCCGCCCGGCAACAGCACGCCATCACCGCGCTGAATCAGCTCAGCGAACGCGAACGCGAGGTCGCCATCGCCGTCGGGCGGGGCAAGTCCAACGCCGAGATCGCGGGCGAGCTGTTCATGAGCGTGGCCACCGTGAAAGCCCACATCTCCCGCATATTCACCAAACTCGATCTCAACAACCGTACCCAGGTCGCCCTGCTCGCCCACGACGCCGGCCTCACCGGCTGACACCGGAAGCCTTCTGACCCCTCACCGCCGGACAGCTCAGGCGGGGGCCGCCGACCACTTGCTATTGCCCAACTCCCGCACATCGGCATGAGCGGAGCCACGGTGTCGGAGGCGACCGGGCAGAGGATGGCGATCACCCCGTCGGCACCAGCGACACCATGCGTCGCTGGTGCTCGAGTTCCATTACATCCGCGCCGTCCATCGTCCGCTCCGGAGTCCACTGAAGGAGCGCCAGACTGTACGGTTTCGCGGTCGAGGCCAGAGCCTGTATCTGTTCGTCGGTCACCGTCGTGCTCACGATGTCTCCTTACTTATGGATGTGCTCGACTAGCGACACGACGATTCTTTCAAGTCCACCGACGTAGGCCATCCGCCACGATGACGAGCCGGTCGTAACAGAGCATGAGCAGGCGTTCACGGGAGTGGTTCGTAGAAGGAGTCGACGGCGGGTTGGCCGGTGTAGTTGGGGCCGGCTTGATCGTCGGCTCCGAGATAGCGGTACGGGAACCGGGCCTGGGCGCTTCCGCGGCGGGAGACGCGGCGGCGGGCGGAGTCGTAGGCGAACCCTTGGGCCCGCAATTGGGCGATGAGTCGGCGGCCGGTGGGTGTGGCGTCCGCACCGCGGACCGAGCGGGCGTCGAAGTTGCCGACGAAGAGCCCGTCGCCGGTGAGCCAGGATGCGATGCGGCTCAGGGCGCCGAGTTTGTCGCCCACGTAGTGCAGCCCGTGCACGCAAGTGATCAGGTCGAAGCGGCCGTCCGGGACCCACTGGTTCACCGAGCCGCTGACCAGGCGCAGAGCCGGGGGACGGCTGTCCGAGACGAAGTGGTCCACGAGGTCCAGCCCGGTGATCTCGACCTGCCCGCTCAGGCCGCGATCGGCGAGGAGCCCGGCTGCTTCGGCCGGCGCCCGTCCGCTCCCGCAGCACACGTCCAGCCACCGTACGGGCGTCGCCGCGCCGGCACGGGTGCTCAACTCGGCCATGACGTCCATGCCGAGTTCCCGGCCGTAGCCGTTGGAGCCACTGAGAGACCGTTCGCGGTTCATCATGCAGTTCGCCACAACCGACGAGCGCACCAGCGCGTCCTCATCGAGCAACCGCGTCACTCCGGCATTGTTTCCCATCAGCACCTGAAGTGCGATGTCCACCAGCCTTGGGTGGGTGAGCGCAGCATGGGGTGGCCACGGCGTCATGGAGCTCGGCGTGGTGGAAGTCGATGGTGCTGCCGGTGGCGGCGGCCAGTCGCCGAGGCGGGGGCGGTCGAACCGGATGACGCCGCTGAGGTGCCCGGGGTCGTCGAGGAACCGATCGAATTCGTAGTCGGGGGAATCGCCATGTGCCGGGCCCGCTCGTCCCAGTTGGCCCTGTTGATCGCCACGTAGTCGTCCACAGCAGCACTGTGCCAGCGCGCCACACCCTCGCCCAACGAATATCCGCCTGCCCCTGGCTCGGCGAGGCGGCGTGAGCGCCGCCCGGCCCGGCGCCGGGTCGGCCGACAACCGGGAGATCTCCCGGGCCCGCGTCGTCGGCCCCTCCGGCATCTGCAGGAGGGCGACGGCGATACGCCGCTGCTGTTCCACCCGGGCTCGTACGGCACGTTCGTCGCGCGCTGAGCAGGGGCTCAGCCTGCGAGTATGTCCTTCATTCGGCCGATTTCGGCCAGTTGGGTGGATTCGACGTCCCGGGCCAGTTGCTGGACGGTGACGTCGGTGCCCTTGTACAGCACGTCCTTGACCATGGTCAGCGCACCCTGATGGTGGATGATCATCAGGTCCAGATAGAGCTTGTCGAACGCCTCACCCTCCGCCTCCCGCAGCCGTTTGAGCTGATCAGGGGTGGCCATTCCCGGCATATCCGCGTGCTGGCCGCCGTGGTTGCGCCCGTGCGCCTTCAGGACGGCATTGGGGTGCTGCTTCAGCCACGACCGCATCGCCGCGATCTCGACCTTCTGCGCCGTCTCGATCCGGGAGGCGAGCGACCGGACCTTCTCGGAGGCCGCGCGGTCGGGCGCGAGCGCCGACATCTCCAGCGCCTGCGCGTGGTGCGGGATCATCATCTGCACGAACTCGACCTCCGCCGCGGTCGGCTCCGCGGGCTTGCTCGGCCCCGCGACCCGGGTCTTGTTCGGCTCCCCCGGCCGGCCCGGGACCAGCACGGTCTTCGAGGGGGCCGCCTCCGTCCCGCCGTCCGAGCTGCATCCCGACAGGACACCGGCGGCCATGGCGACCGCCGTGATCGCCACCGCGACCCGGTTCCGCATCGAACCTCCCACGTTCGGCCGGCGACACGACCGTATCCAACGGAAGGTGGTGTCACAAAAGACCTTCCGATGTCAAGACGGTCAGATAGGGATCCAGGTCTATGCATCGACCCCAAAACGTTACATACTCCGGATGATCAGTAACTCTGCTCGGGGGCCATATCGACAAGGGGGTCAGGGTGGCACCAGGACTCAGGCGAAGAGCAAGACGCAAGACCCTGCTCGGGGTCTTCTCGGGCATTGCGCTGGTGATCTCCGCGATCTCCGTTCCGCCGGCCTCGGCCGACCGCGGACCGGACGACGACGGCATCACCAAGACCAGGAACATGCACCACCTGGCGAACATCCCCAAGCAGGGGCCGCTCGCCGGAGAGAGCGCGTACAACTCCGACTGGGCCTTCCAGGGCAAGTACGCCTTCGGCGGCAACTACGAGGGCTTCACGGTCTACGACATCAGCCGGCCGTCGCGGCCGAAGGTCGTCTCCGTGGTGCACTGCCCCGGCTCGCAGAACGACGTGTCGATCGCCGGGAACCTGCTGTTCCTGTCGACCGACAGCTCGCGCAGCGACGACTCGTGCCAGTCGGTGCCCAAGTCCGCGACCGACAAGTCGGCGTGGGAGGGCATCAAGATCTTCGACATCAGCGACGTCCGCAACCCGCGCTACGTCAAGGCCGTCGAGACCAAGTGCGGTTCCCACACCAACACGCTGGTCCCCGGCAAGCGCGGCACCGCCTACATCTACGTGTCGTCGTACTCCCCGAACGACACCTTCCCCGACTGCAAGCCTCCGCACGACCTCATCTCGATCGTCGAGGTCCCGCTGCGGAACCCGGCCGCCGCGCGCGTGGCGTCCGAGCCGGTCCTCTTCCCGGACGGCGGCAACCCGGGTGACCCGCCCGGCACCGAATGGCCGAACGAGACCCGCGCGACCTCGGGCTGCCACGACCTGACCGCCTACCCGGAGAAGGACCTGATGGCCGGGGCCTGCATGGGCGACGGCGTGCTGTTCGACATCTCCGACCCGCTGAAGCCGCGCACGATCACGTCCGTGCGCGACGACGAGAACTTCGCGTTCTGGCACTCGGCGACGTTCAACAACAGCGCCTCGAAGATCGTCTTCACCGACGAGCTGGGCGGCGGCGGCGCGGCCACCTGCACCGCGGAGATCGGGCCCGAGAAGGGCGCCAACGCCATCTACGACATCGTCGGCAAGGGCAAGCACCGCAAGCTGAAGTTCCGCAGCTACTTCAAGATCCCGCGGCACAACGCCGAGACCGAGAACTGCGTGGCCCACAACGGCTCGCTGATCCCGGTCAAGGGCAAGGACATCATGGTCCAGGCGTGGTACCAGGGCGGCATTTCGGTGATCGACTTCACCAACTCCCGCAAGCCGAAGGAGATCGGCTGGTTCGACCGCGGTTCGTGGTCGGACGAGCTCGGCATCGCCGGCAGCTGGTCCGCGTACTACTACAACGGTTACATCTACTCGAGCGACATCCAGCTGGGCCTGGACGTCATCGACATCCGTGACCGCCGTACGGACAAGGCCAAGCGCATCAGGCTCGACGAGCTGAACGCGCAGTCCCAGCCGAACTACTTCGACTGACCCGTACGAACGGATCCCCCGTCCCGCCCGGCTACGAGCCGGGCGGGGCGGGGGTCCGCCTTTTCCCCGTCCGGACGCGAACGACGAACCGGTCGAAGCTCGTGCGGGCAAGCGGCACAATGTCCGGCAGGAGGGCACACGGATCTCGCAGACCATCCCGTGGAACGAACATGGACGCTGACACGCACGAGGCCCCCGTACTGCCCGCAAGGTCCGCGAACCTCCGGTCCAGGTTCGCCAGGGGGCAGTCTCGTCCGCCGACGTCGGTGTTCATCGTCGGCACCCTGTTCTCGGGCTCGACCCTGCTCGGCCGCGACCTGACCACCCGCATCCGCAAGGCCCACTACGTCGGCGAGCTGAACAACTTCACGCAGTTCCCCGGGCTCAGCCACGAGGGCACCGGGCGGACGATGTGCGGGCCGTGCTCCATCCTCGGCAAGACGTGCCGGCACTTCACCGGCGCGCTGCGGGACCGGGTGGGCCACGACGACATCCTCGGCATGCACGAGCAGTTCGCGCGGTCGCTGGGCGCCTCGGCGATCATCGACGGGAGCAAGTACGTCGCCTGGCTCCGGCACGCCCTCGAACAGCAGCTCGCCGGCCCGGCAGACCGGCCCACGCCGCACGTGATCGTCACGGTGCGGAACCCGATCGCCTTCGCGATCAGCCACCGGAACCGGACGGGCGAGGCGCTGTGGCAGGGAGCCGGCATCTGGCGGGACACCTACGTCGACGCCCTGCGGACCGCCAACACGCACGGGCTTCCGAGCCTCGTGATGCGCTACGAGGACTACATGGCGGACCCGGAGCGCTCGCTGCGGCGCCTGGGCGCGTTCCTGCACCTGCCGCTGGAGGACGAGCCGGACAACACCGCGCTCCACGACACCGGCGGCAACTGGAGCTCGTTCGTCCCCTACGTCGGCAGGGAGCAGGTCGAGAAGCACATCGAGCGGCTCGGCGAGGGCCCGCGCGAGCGGACGCGGAACTTCGTGAAGCACGCGAAGGAATACTGGAACGACGGGAAGCCGAAGGAGGACACCCGCTGGCACCGCAGCCTCGACGCGGGTGAGGCCAACGCGGTCCTGAGCACTCCCGGACTGGCCGACGTGGCGAGTCTCCTCGGCTACAACGTCGCCGAGGTCGTCCACCTGGCCGTCCGGCCGGGCGGCTGACCGGGCCTGCGGGCCCGGCCACCCGGCATCGGGGCGGTTCCCCGTCAGGTCACCGGTTCGAGGGCCGCTCCGGCCGTCTCCGGCTCGCCGGCGGGCTCGTCCATGGCGGGCGGGTGCTTCGGCAGCAGGAAGGCGAGCGCGACCGTCGCCACGGACAGCGCGGCGCTGACGAAGAACGCCAGCCGCATCCCGTCGAGCTGCGCGACGGCCTCGGTGGCGCCGGCGGCGAGCCGGGTGTCGGTCCGGGCCGCCATCACGGTGACCACGAGCGCGGTGCCGAAGGCCGCGGCGACCTGCTGGAGGGTGCCGAGCATCGAGCTGCCGTGCGAGTACAGCGACGCCGGAAGGGCCCCGAGGCCGAGCGTGAAGACCGGGGTGAACGTCGCGGCCAGCGCGATCATGAGGAGGGCGTGCAGGCCGAGCAGCTGCCAGTACGGCATCGTCATCGAGACCTGGGTGAAGCCGGCCAGGGCGAGGACGATGCCCATCGACCCGGGCACGATCAGCACCCGGGCGCCGAAGCGGTCGAACAGCCGGCCCACGGCCGGGCCGAGCAGCCCCATCGCGAGGCCGCCGGGCATCACCAGCAGCCCGGTCTCCAGCGGCGACAGGCCGCGCAGGTTCTGCAGGTAGAGCGGCAGCAGGATCATCGCGCCGAGCATCGTCATGAACCCGAGCGACATCAGCAGCAGCGCCAGGGTGTAGGTGGGGTGGCGGAGGACGCGCAGGTCCAGCAGCGGGGCGTCGCGGCGCTGCAGCCGGAGCTGGCGGAGCACGAACACCGCGATCAGGACCGCGCCGACCGCGACGATCGCCGGTCCGCCGGACTCGCCGAACCGGCTCAGCCCGTAGACCAGCGAGCCGAACCCGGCCGCCGCCGCGACGACGCTGAACCAGTCGATGGTGCCCGTACCGGGCTCCCCGACGTTCTCCAGCCGGGCCAGGCCGCGCCAGGCGACCACGCCCGCGATGGGCAGCACGGCCGCGAACAGCAACCGCCACGAGCCGAGCTGCAGGAGCACGCCCGACACCGCCGGGCCCATCGCCGGGGCGACCGACATCGCCAGCGTCACGTTGCCCATCACGCGCCCGCGCTCCTGCGGGGGCACGACCGTCATCAGGGTCGTCATCAGCAGCGGCATCATCACCGCCGTGCCGGTCGCCTGGACGATCCGCGCGACCAGCAGCACCTCGAAGACGGGCGCGACGATCGCCAGCGCGGTGCCGCCGAGGAAGACGCCCATGGCGAGCGCGTAGGCGCGGCGGGTGGTGACGCGCTGCAGGAACCAGCCGGTCACCGGGATCACCGCGGCCATCGTCAGCATGAAGGCGGTGGAGAGCCACTGCGCGGCCTGCTCGGTGATGTGCAGGTCCGTCATCAGCCGCGGGATCGCGTTGATCATGATCGTCTCGTTGAGGATGACCACGAAGGTGGCGATCACCAGGAGGCGGATCACGGGGGGCGTCCGCCGGGCCTCGGGGGCCTGCTTCATTTCGGTGGCTTCCGGTTCAAAGGGCATGCTCGATCAGACCAGTATCGCCCCGGAGACTCATCGGCCGCCTCCCAATAAAAGTGCGGCGCGGCGGCCGCGTGGGCCGCCGCGCCGCGGGGTGGGGAGCGGGTGGATGGAGCGGGATGCTCGGGTTCAGCTCGCGCTGCAGGAGACCGTCGGCCAGGTCCAGTTGCCGTTGGGCTGGATGGTGACGCCCCAGTTGTTGCCGTTGCCGTTGGGCCGGGCGGTCAGCACCTGGGAGCTGGGCCAGTTGGCGCTGATGTTCCAGGTGGCGATGATGCTGGCCGGGGACGGCACGTTCATCGTCACGGTCCAGTTGCTGGAGCCGGACACCGAGACGTTGAGGTTGTACCGGTCGCCCCACTGCTGCCCGGCGGACAGGGTCGCGGTGCAGCCGCCCGGGTTGCCGGGGTTCCCTGGGTTGCCGGGGTTGCCCGGATCGCCGCCGGAGCCGCCGATCGTGATGTTGGAGCTGCCGCTGCTCTGGTAGCCCTCGGTCGCCATGATCTGGTAGTCGTGGTTGCCGAGGTTCATCCCGGCCCGGGCCCACGCGTCGAAGTGGTTGCCGGCGGTGATGGTGCCGCCCGTCCGCCGCGACTGCCGGACGCTCCAGAACTGCGGGAACGTCGCGGTGCCCTCGATGGACGGCTGGTTGTAGCGCATCGTCCGGTAGATGTCGTACGTCCCGCCGTCGCTGGTGACGGTGCCCATGTAGTCGCCGGTGGGCCGGTAGGTGCCCCAGTTCTCGACGACGTAGTACTCGACGAGCGGGTTGCGCGTCCATCCGTAGAGCGTCAGGTACGAGTTGCCGGACGGGTTGAAGCTGCCCGAGTAGCTCACGGACCTGCGCCCGCCGGTGGCCCAGCCCTTCCCGGCGACGAAGTTCCCGGTGTTGCGCCAGGAGGTGCTGTAGTTCCCGCCGGACCCCAGCTCCATGGAGACCGTGCCCTGGCTGTCGGTCCAGAACGAGTAGAAGTAGCCGCCGTGGTTGCCGGTCTGGTTGGTGGTCACGGCCGCGCTCGCGACGCCGGGCAGCGCCGCGACCATCAGGGCGGCGGACGCGACGGCGAAGAGGGACCGGAGGCGGCCGCGGCCGCGGCGGCGTCTCGTGCGGCGAATGGGGGCTTTCGCCAGTGTGTTCATGCGTTCTTCCTCCTCGGGAACGCGGGCGGGGGTTCGCCGGGCAGGACGGCACGACCGGCGGGACGCCGGTGGTCCGGGAGAGGCGCACCGCGGCGTCGGCACGGCCGGCGCGGTCCTGCGC